>DJPV01000011.1 GCA_002437435.1 Lachnospiraceae bacterium UBA6403
CCGGCATAATGCGAAAAAAACATGAAGCCGACAGGCGACATGATAAAATGAGCATTGCGACGGGATGTGCTTGCACATGCCGGCATAATGCGGGAAAGAAGTGAAATACATGAGATATTTGAATCGGTTGATTGCATCGGAGATCCTTCCCGATGCTTATAAAGAATGGCGGGTCTATCGGCAGAAGCTGACGGACTTTATAGAAGAAAATTGTGTGGCAGAGGCAGATCGCAAGCCGGTTCTTGCAATCTGGGGTGCAGGACGGTCAAATGATATTGATCTGGCAAGACTTGCAGAGAGATTTAAGCTGGTTTTGATCGACCGGGATACAGAGGGGCTTGCACAGGCGTGTAAGACCTATGGACTGGAGGATGCAGATGCTATTTGCGTGGATCTTCCGTTTTGGAATGTGGAGCTTGAGACATATGAGATGTTTGAAGCATTGCTTGCAGAGGGAGACGAAGCAGAGATCGTGATTGAGCAATTAAAACAGGTTGCATTTGACAACAGCCACAGGGTATTGCCGGATATCGGACGGAAGTTTGATTATAGCGTCTGTGTAGGGCTTCACAGCCAGTTGAATGCGAGATTTGCAGGCCTGTTGTATATGTACCGGGAGAATTATGACGAAGAAGAACTGCGGATGATCGAGAATGCGATCAGGGCATTAAACGAAGCTGCAGTCACCCGGACGAATGATGTTATCTATATGCTGACAGAGAAATTAATGGTGTTCGGTCTGGAATGGGCAGTTGTAAATGAATCTGCTATGGATCAGTGGGGCGTTGATGATGCAGAGATGGCAGGATTGCTGACAGAGGCTGATGAGAAAATCCCGACCGGAAACGAAAACGATGTGATTGGGTATGAACGATTGTCGGGTTTATGGCAAGATCTTGTTCCAGAGGATATTGAAGGAGCATTGCAGCTGCGCCATGACATCGGAATACATAAGGATTTTGATATTCAGATCGAAGCGGAGCGGCGGTTGTTCTGGCCATTTGCATGGAAGGAACGAAAGAAAGGATATGTGATGGAACTGCTGGCGGTACAACCCATCGAATAGACAGTGGTTCGAGTCTTTACGAAGCCGGAACAAAAATGAAGTGGAATGAACAGTAACAGAAAATCAGGGAAAATTCCATAAAAGACAGAGGTAAAAACGTATAGTGGTTATAGGGAGAGACAAATGACAGACAGAGAATTTGGAAAATATATGTCTGCGATCGCACAGGGAGACCGGGAGAGCCTCCGGGCAGTATATGACGAATATCTGAAGCTGATCTTTGCGGTGGTCTATGATACGATTCGTCAGAGGGAGGAAGCGGAGGATGTGACATCGGAGTTTTTCATCAAGCTTTATCGGATCGCGGACAGTTATAAGAAAGGAATCGGTCATAAGAGATGGCTGGTGACAATCGCAAAGAATATGGCGATCGACCGGATACGAAAGATCGACCGTGAAATGCTGGTGGATGAAATGCCGGAGCAAAGCGAAGGAAAGACAATGGAGAGCCAGGTGGTAGAGAACCTGACATTGAAGCATGCAGTTGCCACGCTGAAGCCGGAGGAGCAGGAGATTCTGGATCTGAAGGTGGTCGGAGGATTTACATTTAAAGAGATCGCAGAGATGAAAGGGCGACCGATCGGAACGATCACATGGATCTATAATCAGGCAATACAAAAATTAAGGAGGTGCAGGCTGTGAGAGATGAACAGAATAAGAACAGACAGACGGAAGAAGACAGAATCATAGATGCTTATCTGAACCAGATTGATGCAGAAGCACCGGATCTGTGGGATCGGATCGAAGCAGGACTTGACCATGAAGCAAAGGATGCAGAAGAAAACAATAAAATAAAGAATCTTGACAGAATAAAGCAGACAATAAATATAACTGACAGATCGAACAAAGACCGGAAATATACAGGAAGGAAAACATCAAAGGTAAAATATGTAATTCCGGTTCTTGTGATAGCAGCGGTTCTTCTGGCAGCAGTGATCGCGACACCGTTGCTGTCTGATTCCAAGCGGCATTCAAAAGAAATAAATGTGGGCAGGACAACAGGTGATTCAAATGACGGACTGGATGCGGCGGAGAGTCGGAGCACATCTGGTCAGTCGGAAGATTATGTGGATGAAACAGCAGATTCCATACCGGAGACAATGCAGAATGAAACTGCCACCAGACCAACAGAGAATACACCAGACGATATACAGATAAATGGAATCGGTGGAGAGCAGTCCGATGCTCCGGCGGAAGCAGACCATGCAAAGAGTCAGACAGATACGCAGCAAAATGCGGGATGTACAGATCTTCAGGTGCCGGAATCAGCAGATATGGATGAATGGCAGGAAATGAGTAATATACCAGTTACACTTCAGATCACAGAGATTGTAACAGCAGAGACAGATACAGTACAAAAATATGCCGCAAAACTCTTGCAGGTATCTGATACATCCGGGAAATTAATAACCGGTCAGGACATCATATTGCAGACGGAAGAAGCAGAGACATTTGCTGTAGGGGAAGAAGTAACAGGTACGCTTCTTCGATATGATTCTGAACGACAGGCATGGATCTTAAGCAGGCAGTAGTTTGATCTGTAAGAAAAATATTCCATAAAAAGAGGATACCCATCCGTATCTTAGTCATAAAGAGAACAGGTAGCTGTAAATTTTCGCTTTTTACATTCGACAATTGGTAATGTCGGAGGTGATCAGAGCAGAAAGCATACAGATATCGGATAGTGACAAAGATAAGGAGGGTATTTTTTATGAGAAGAATCAGACGGATGGTAAGTGTGGTTATGATCTCCTGCATGATGGCGGGCTGCCTTGCAGGCTGTGGGAGCTGGAAAGAAACAGGGGGTATACATGGAGAACAGCAGGGAACGGAAAGCCGGTCAGGTACGGAGCGGGAGAGTATCGCAGAGAAATACAGACAGATAGCGATAAAAGAAGAATTGGAAGAAAATATAGCGGGATCCGGACAGTCGCAGAAAAACATGGCTATGCCGGAATGTATAGAAGAAGAGGCTTGTGATAGTGCAGTTTCGGCTGCTGATACAGATAATTTTGTAACAGACAGTGCACCAAATTCCGAATATGCAAAAATTACATATGGAGAATCCGGTTATGATACCAGAGAGTATGACTATCAGGAAGAGCATCGGTTTGTATCGACCAAAGATTCACCGCTTTCAACATTTGCGGCAGACTGTGATACAGCATCCTACAGCAATGTCAGAAGCTATATCGAAGATGGAATGCTGCCACCGGCAGGAGCAGTCCGGGTCGAAGAAATGATCAATTATTTTGATTATGATTATGTATCGGACCCGGAGGCTGGCAAGAAGTTTGCAGTATATACGGAATATGCGGATTGCCCGTGGAATAAAGATACAAAGTTAATGATGGTAGGATTGAATACGGCTGCGGTCGATATGAGTGAGAAGAAAGCGTCCAATCTGGTATTCCTGATCGATACATCCGGTTCCATGTATGAAGAAAATAAGCTGCCGCTGGCACAGAAAGCATTTAAGATGCTGGCAGAGAATCTGGATGAGAATGACAGGATCAGTATTGTTACATATGCGGGTTCAGATACAGTTGTTCTAAATGGTGTGGCAGGCTCGGACGCTTATACGATATGTGAGGCGTTGGATTCGCTGGAAGCATCCGGCAGCACAAATGGAAGTGCGGGACTGATCACGGCATATGAAATCGCAGAGCAGCAGTTTATAAAAGATGGAAATAACCGGGTGATCCTTGCGACGGACGGTGATCTGAATGTCGGGCTGACAAGCGAGAGTGATCTGGTAGGATTGATCACTGAGGAGAAGGACAGCGGTATATTCTTGAGCGTTCTTGGATTTGGCGCTGATAATCTGAAGGATAACAAATTAGAAGCACTGGCAGATAACGGAAATGGTAATTATTCGTATCTGGATTCTGTCTATGAAGCGAAAAAGGTTCTGGTTGATGAAATGGGAGGAACCTTATATACGGTTGCAAAGGATGTCAAATTGCAGATTGAATTCAATTCGGAGCAGGTGAAAGGCTATCGGCAGATCGGATATGAGAACCGGGCGCTTTCCGCAGAAGATTTTGCAGATGATACGGTAGATGGCGGCGAGATCGGAGCCGGTCATGTAGTGACTGCACTCTATGAAGTGATTCCGGTCGATTCGAAATTTGATGTGCCGGAGACAGAGACAAAATATATATCGAAAAAGCAGAACACAGCTTATTCTGATGAACTGGCAACCGTGAATATCCGTTATAAAGAGCCGGATGGAGATAAGAGCACACTGGAAACAGCCGTTATAAAGGCAGAAAGTAATCAAAAGAAAATGTCCCATGATCTGAGCTTTGCATCGGCGATTGCGGCATATGGAATGCTACTTACGGACAATGCATATAAAGGAACAGCAACGTATAAGATGGTGGAAGAACTTGCGGGGGCAGGAATCACGGTTCAGACACAGACAGACAACGGTCAGTTATATCGCAGCCAGTTCCGCGGACTGGTGCAGAAGACAGAGCTGATATCTCAAAATGAACCAGCAACGCAGATGTGGCAGTGCGATTAGCGGATAATCAGATTGTTTTGCCATGAAATATTTTTGCGATTTAACGTACAGAATTGCTTCCATTTTATTGATAATTCTTGTATAATAAAAAATTAGAGTTGCCAAAAGGCAAATATGGGAAAAGACAGGAAGGATAAAATTCATGGGTGAAAAAAAGATAATGCTCGGTAATGCAGCGATCGCCAGAGGCGCATATGAAGCCGGTGTAAAGGTATCAGCAGCATATCCGGGTACTCCAAGTACAGAGATCAGTGAGAATATTGTAAAGTATCCTGAGATATATGCAGAATGGTCTCCAAATGAAAAAGTTGCAACAGAGGTTGCGATCGGAGCATCATTTGCCGGTGTCCGTTCAATCGTATCAATGAAGCATGTAGGTGTGAATGTTGCTTCAGATCCGTTATTTACAGCAGCATATACCGGTGTCAAGGGTGGTATGGTTTTAGTAGCAGCCGATGATCCGGGTATGTATTCATCACAGAATGAACAGGATTCCAGACTGGTAGCAAGAACAGCGATGATTCCGGTATTTGAACCATCTGACAGTATGGAAGCAAAGGAGTTCACAAAGTATGCATTTGAATGCAGCGAGAAGTATGATACTCCGATCATGCTCCGTACAACAACCAGACTGGCACATTCACAGGGTGTTGTTGAATTAAATGACAGAGTAGAAGTAGAAGACAAGCCATACGAGAGAGACATTAAGAAGATGGTTATGATGCCGGGTAATGCGATCCCTCGTCATGTATTTGTAGAACAGAGATTAAAGGATATGGCAGCAGACGGTGCGGATATGCCGATCAACCGTGTAGAGATGAATGATACCAGCGTTGGTGTTATCACCAGTGGTATCCCATATCAGTATGTAAAGGAAGCAATGCCAAATGCATCTGTATTAAAGCTTGGTATGGTAAATCCGCTTCCTAGAAAGATGATCGAAGACTTTGCGGCAAAGGTTGATAAGCTGTATGTCATTGAGGAGTTAGAGCCGCATATCGAGACACAGGTAAGAGCCTGGGGTATCGATGCAGTAGGTAAAGAGCTTCTGACCGTTCAGGGTGAATACAGTGCAAATATGTTAAGAGAGAAGATCCTCGGCGAGAAGGTTGAGCAGGAAGAACCTGCAAAGGTTGCACCAAGACCACCTATTCTTTGTCCGGGATGTCCACACAGAAGCGTATTTTCGGTATTAAACGAACTGAAGATCCATGCGGCAGGAGATATAGGATGCTATACACTGGGAGCTGTTGCGCCACTTAGTGTAATTGATACAACCGTATGTATGGGATCTTCTATTTCCACCTTACATGGTATGGAAAAGGCAAAAGGAAAAGACTTTATCAAGAATTGGGTTGCTGTTATCGGTGATTCCACATTTATGCATACCGGTATAAACTCTCTGATGAACATGGTTTATAACAAGGCAACGGGAACTGTTATCATTCTTGATAATTCTACAACTGCTATGACAGGACATCAGGATCATGCAGCGACCGGCAAGACCTTACAGGGTGAACCGACATATGCAATCGATATCTACAGATTATGTAAGGCAATCGGTATTGACAGCGTGCATGAGATCAATGCATTTGACATTGACGGTTTAAAGAAGCTGATCAAAGAAGAGGTTGCAAAGGACGAGATCTCCGTTATCATCACAAAGTCTCCTTGTGTTCTCTTAAAGACAACCAAGGTGACAGGTGTATGCAGAGCAATCCCGGAGAAATGTAAGAAGTGCGGCATGTGCTTAAAGCCGGGATGTCCGGCAGTCATCAAGCAGCCGGATGGAACGATCCAGATCGATGAGACCATGTGTAATGGTTGTGGACTGTGTATGAAGCGTTGTAAGTTTGATGCGATCAAAAAGGAGGAATTCTAATGGCTGTAAAGAATATTATGATAGTTGGTGTCGGTGGACAGGGAACTCTTCTTACAAGCCGTATCCTTGGTGGTATCACGACAGCAGCAGGTTATGATGTAAAGCTCTCCGAGGTTCATGGTATGAGCCAGAGAGGTGGTAGTGTTGTTACATATGTAAGATATGGTGAGAAGGTTGCAGAACCGATCGTAGAAGAAGGTCACGCAGATGTTCTGATCGCATTTGAAAAGCTGGAGGCTATGCGTTATGCTCATTTTCTGAAGAAGGATGGCGTAATTATTGCAAATGATCAGAGAATCGATCCGATCACAGTTGTAACCGGTCAGGCAGAATATCCGGATCATATCTTAGAAACGCTGGCAGAGAAGCATAAGGTGATCTCGATCGATGCAATGGCAGAGGCAAAGAAGCTTGGCAATCCGAAAGTATTTAATACGATCATTATCGGTGTTGCTGCAAAGCATATGGATTTTGACCATGACAAATGGGTAGAGGTTATAAAAGCAACGGTTCCTCCAAAGACAGTTGAGATGAACCTGAAAGCATTTGAAGTTGGATACGCATTATAAAGATTAAATACAAGATAAATGGTTTATTACGGAATTGTTTGTAAAGAACCGGCCGGAAAATACCTTTTGTACATAAGAAGCAGTTCAGACGGATATGTACAGAAGGTATTTTTATGATATAAAAAACAGGGCAGTATCAGCCCTTCGATGCCGTAAGGTGCGGATGCTATGCGGTCACGGTTGCGCATACAGAATTGAGAAAAGATATGCATAAGTTTGGTAAATTTTACATTATGTATAGGAATTAGTGCGAAAAATGTCATTTTTTCGGTATTTTTAACAAAAAAATAGTGGACGATATGGCATATATAGTGTAAAATCAAGAAGGTGATTGTTTTCATATAGAAAGAAAACTGTGGAAACCTGTAAGGAGAATTCGTAATGAATAATGATACAATAAATGTCGATATCAGTAAAAAATGGCAAATATTATTGTGGAGGGTATTCCTGGTTGTGGCAGGTATATTTATGGTCGTTGAATTGATCATATGTCTGTCCACATTGGGAAAGACTGTTGATCTTGGAATGTCAAAGATAGCATATATTATTTTATATGTTGTAATTCCACTGATTATATACGCAGGTGTTCTTTCCTCCGTTTTTATTGTTTTAAAGAGGAATAAGCTGACAGAGAATGGTTCTGACTGGCTGGTTTCACTGATGATGTTTGTGATTCTGGCAATTCCTGCAATCGAACATTATAATTCAATTGTTTTGGTATTATTGCCATCAATAGCTATTGTGATCACTGCAACATTCGCGAATCAGAATATTACAATAGTTATAGCATTACTGGCTTCCTGCGTAATGATCTTTAATGATATCCGCCTGCATGGGCTGTATGACTGGACACAGATGCGGTTTGGAGGTTACGTTGCAACTTCATTTGTGTTAGTTTTCATTCTGACATTTGCTACATGTCTGTTGAACATGCATACAAAGGAATTGATGGAATCTATTGGTAATTTTACGGTTCGCCAGATGAATCTGATGACAGAACTTCGTAAAGATCCACTGACCGGACTATATAACAGACGATCGTTCGAGGAAAGTCTTGAAAAAAAGATTCAGCAGACAGAGACGACAGGAGAGAAATCATATATTGCGATCTTTGATATCGATCATTTCAAGAATGTAAATGATACATATGGACACAGCAATGGTGATGTGGTTATAAAGGCACTTTGTAAGATGCTGAAGGAGAAATCCAAAGACTATGGTCTTGCATTTCGTTACGGTGGTGAGGAATTTGTTATTCTGTTCAGCAACATTGAACTGCCTAAGGTTATCAATGTAGTAGAGGATATAAGAACAGAATTCCGATGCTGCTATTTCCAGTTCATGAATAACAGCGGAATCACCTGCAGCTGTGGTGTTGCAGAATATTCCAAGGGAGAGAGCGCAAAGGCATGGTTCAACCGTGCAGATAATTCGCTGTATCAGGCGAAGGAAGCCGGACGTAACCGTACTGTTGTGAGTGAATAAAGATGGATTTTAAAAAAGTAGAAAAGAAATGTGAGGGTAAATTCATTACCCGCTATGATATAACATATGAGACAGTCGATCATCAGAAGAAGGTATATGAGATGATCAGCCGGAATGGTGACATTACGGATTTTGAAGGACTGCATGGTAAGACAGCCGATGCTGTCGTGATCATTGTGACGGATGAGACAGGCGAGAAGATCCTGATCGATAAAGAATTCCGTCTTGCTCCGGGAGAATGGGTATATAACTTCCCGGCAGGGCTGATCGATCCGGGCGAGACACCACAGGAGAGTGCGAAGCGAGAGCTTCGTGAGGAGACAGGGCTGGAATTATATGAGATCGATGATTTCATCGGAACCAGCTACAGTGCAGTTGGTTTTTCAAATGAAACAAATGTCTGTGTCGTTGGAAAGGCGCGCGGAGAGTTTCATAAGAGCACCTCTACATTAGAGGAGATCGAAGCCAGATGGTACACAAAGGCAGAAGTCAGAGAACTTCTTAAGAATGAGAAATTTGCCGCAAGAACACAGGCATACTGCTATGTGTGGAGCAGAGAATAGATAATAAAAAGAAGAATCCGAAGGGGTCAGAGAGTATCTGGTTCTTGCGGATTTTTATATCAAAAAATGCTGGAACATCGTGAATAAAAATCAGATGTTCCTTTTGTTATATTCTCACTTGTGTTATACTCTAGTTAGGCACAACTAACATTAGGAATAAAGATATCTGTTAGTTATAAGTGAATAAAAGGAACAAATGCAGGAAAGGGAGATATACAGACATGGATGCACAGAAGAATTTACAGTGTACATTAGAAAAGGAAGGATTTAGTGTGTTATCGGTTGGATTCTATCTGTGGCCGCCACTTTCTAAGGATACGGTATTTATTCCGGTTGATTATGCAGAGCGGGCGGTTTATTGGTTAAAGAATAACTGTCCGGTTGAGATTACCAGTATCGGTATGACAGGCTTATCTCTTGGTGTCGCATATACGTTGTTGTGTGCGTCCCTGATACCGGATATATCCTGTGTGGTTTCAGTATCGGGATTTGACTTTGTAGTAGAGGGCTGCAAACACATGGTAGTCCGACAGCATAAGTCGTATTTTAGTTATCATGGAGAGAACATACCATACGAGAAAGCAGAGGTATTGTCCCATCTGGGCTCGACCTTGCGGGCATGGAAAAAGAATCCGAATTATGGTTCGAAAGCGATGAACCGTTTTTACTATAATGAATGCTTTAAAGACCGTACGGATGCCAGCCGGATCAAGGTGGAAAACATACAGGGGGATGTATTGCTGCTTGCACCGGAATTCGATGATACCTGGCCGTCTGATGAAGCATTTCCAAGAATTATGAGAAAGCTGGAAGAAGTTCAGTTCCCATACAGATATGAATGTGTGATCTATCCGGAAGCCGGTCATTGCCTGACGATGCCGGAAGCATCTCTGGAAAAACTTGGCGGAGAAACAAGAATGAACCGGATGTTGGCACATTTTATGACAATGGAAGCAAAATATCCGGAGGGCTGTCGAAAGGCAAGAGCCGAGAGCTGGAATAAAATGGTATCATTCTTTAAAGAAAGTTTCGGTTCATTCATAACGGCATTTATATTCATATTGTTTTATTGATATTCGTTAAGCCACTCGATTATGCCGTTTGCGATCGCGACGGCGTAATCGTCCATATTATCATCGTAGAGCTCTACATCTTTTTCATTGCTGATAAAGCCCATCTCGATGATCAGACTGGTCATATTTGTCTGTTTGATAACGATGTAATCATTGCCACTGTCAAACTGTGTTCCGGTACGGACACCGCGGTTATCGGAGATACCGGCCTTTTCCAGATTGGACAGGATCGTTTCTGCGATTGCATGATTCTTTTCAGAACCGGAGCTGTAGATCCATGCCTCGACACCGCAGGCTTCCGGATTCGCTGCGTAATTTCGGTGGAGTGCCAGATAGAGATCTGCGTTGCAATCATTTGCAATTGCAGCACGATCTTCGGAAGAAACGGTAGAGTCATCATCACGCGTCATGACGACTTTTACTCCATTTTTCTTTAACAGTTTTGCAACCTTTAAAGAGAGTTTCAAGTTTCCGTCTTTTTCATGAATATTATTAATTCCGGTTGCTCCGATATCGGAACCTCCATGTCCCGGATCGAGGCAGACAGTATATTTGCCGTTCGGTTTTAAGATCGAGACAGCATCTGTGTTGTTCTTTGATCGGCTGAACGCTAACATGACAGACAAAACGATGACAGCAGTCAGCAGAACAATGTTGACACCGATCAGGAATTTTATAACAGACCGCATCTGGGTGACGGTCAGTTTCTTTTTAGTTTTTCCAGCCATAGTATATAAAAACTGCCTGGGCAGCCCCCTTTCTGTTTCTAGTTTATCCTCAACTAAGATACTCTAAAATGATCGGATTTTCAATATGATAGAAAAAATTTAATATTTGCACAGACTGGTGAAATGCGGAGCAATATGGCGCCGACAGGCGGCATAATTTGGCAGTTTATATAGAAAAAACCAAAAGAAAACGATAAATTTCTAAAGATTTTAATATTGTCAAATGAAAACATGGGTGTTACCCTAAATACAGGGTGGCAGGCAGAAGATTAGAAAAGGAATAAAAAGATGATCGTAGATTTTCATACTCATACATATCCAGACAAAATAGCTTCAAAGACGCTTGAACTGTTGGTCAGCCGGGCAAAGACCAAACCAGCATCGGATGGAACACTTGCAGGATTGCAGCATTCGATGGCACAAAGCGGTGTTGACATCTCGGTTGTACTTCCGGTTGTAACCGCTCCGCATCAGGTGGAACGGATCAATGCTGTGGCAGAGGCGGTAACGGCGCAGTTCACAGACAGAGGTGTCTGGTCGTTTGGCGGAATCCATCCGGGAAATGATAACTATAAAGAGATCTTAAATCGGATCAAATCTGCCGGATTAAAAGGAATCAAGCTGCATCCCGATTATCAGGATGCCATGTTCAATGATATCCGTTATAAGCGGATCATCAGTTATGCAACAGAACTTGGGCTGATCGTAGTAGTTCATGCCGGAGTAGATATCGGACTTCCATCCGTGACACATTGTACACCGGATATGGTATGCGAAGTATTAGATGAAGTTCAGCCGGAACGGCTCATTCTTGCACATATGGGAGGCTGGAATCTCTGGGATGAGGTACTTGCAAAGTTATGTGGAAGAAATGTATATATGGATACCGCATTTTCTTATGGAGAGATTGCGTGGCTTTCCGGTGCGGAACACCGCTGGAAGCTGGCATCAGAGGATCAGTTTCTGAAACTGATAAAAGCACATGGAGCTGACCGGATTGTGTTCGGAACAGACAGTCCGTGGACAGATCAGAAAAGATCCGTAAAAGATATACAGGCACTTCCATTGTCCGAAGAAGATAAGAAAAAGATCCTCGGAGAAAATGCATTGCAGCTTCTGGGACTTTCGGATATGGAATAGAAAAGGAATCGGGCAGAACACATAAGTATGTTTGAAATGCCGAAGATTTTGGATAGAAATGTAAAATAAATTTTAGATAAATTGGGAAAAAAGACGTTGCGTAAAAATTAAAAATGTGTTACAATTTTATTACAAAAAGAAAGGGAGCGAAGATCATTCCTAAAACATTCGAAATTTAAGTCGTTGTTTTTTTCACAAAAAAATATTCATAAATACAAGGGACTGCCTGTAAGCCGGCGGTCCTTTTCCCTTTAATGTAATCAGGTTTTCTTTGTCAAATGAAAAATATTCTTGTGCAATCAAGTTCCTCTCGTCTGACGACCCGATGAACATTGACATTCATATAGAAATTTTTGCTCTTGCGTTGCAAGCACAATTTCTGCATGATGGTTGATTAAACAAAGAAAAAGAACCAGATCACATCTGGTTCTTAAGAACTGGGCTACAAGGATTCGAACCTTGAAAATGCTGGAGTCAGAGTCCAGTGCCTTACCATTTGGCGATAGCCCATTGCTGTCAACAGATGATATTATATTATAACAGTTTGGAAAAAGCAAGCACTTTTTTTAAAAAATCACAAAAAGTTTTTTACACGCAATGTATACGGATAAATTTGAGAATAAAAATCAATGGAAATAGAAAATGCAGGTAGAAATAATAGCCCGGCTGTTGTATAATGGGAACACTTGTAGAGATGACATTATAATAAGAAATGGAGAATACATATGTACAGTTTTGATGCGATCGTAAGATACAGCGAAACGCATGGAAGACCGGAAGCAGATGCGGCAACGATAGCAAACTACTTTCAGGATTGCGCGATCTTTGATTCAGAACAGGCAGGAATTGGAATTGAATATCTGAAGGATCATAACCGGGCATGGTTTCTGATCTCCTGGCAGATCGATGTGGAGCGATATCCGGCATTACAGGAGAAGATCAAGGTTGGAACCTGGGCATATGATTTTAAAGGCTCCATGGGATATCGTAATATTGTGATACGGGATGAGAGCGGAGCAAATATTGTACAGGCAGCTTCTCAGTGGAGCTACATTGATACAGAGACATTACGGCCTGTCCGGATCGAACCGGAGGTAGGGACAGCATATCCGCTTGCTGAGAAGCTTCCGATGGAGTATGCACCGAGAAAAATCCGTCTGATCGAAGAAATGAAAGAGATTGACAGAAGAATTGTTCTGCCTTATCAGATTGATTCGAATAATCACATGAATAATGAGGCTTATATTGCATTGGCTCTGGAATACATCAGTTCAGATGACATGATCTGTCAGATCAGAAGTGAGTATAAGCGGCAGTTTGTAAAAGGTGAATGTATAGTAATAAAGAAAGCAGAAAGCAATGATCTGATACAGTTTGTATTTGCAGACGAAGAAGGTCAGACCAGATGTATAGTAGAATTTAAAACAAAGAGAACGGGGAGACAGACAGCATGATCAAGATTGGCGAATGGAATCACTTAGAGGTTGTAAAAGAGAAAGACTTCGGTATTTATCTTGCCGGGAAAAAATATGATGACGAGGAAGTCCTGCTTCCGAAGAAACAGGTACCGACGGGAACGAGAATGGGCGATCAGTTAGATGTATTTATCTATCGTGACTCCGCAGACCGCCTGATCGCAACAACAAATCATCCGATCATAACGATGGGAGAACTTGCGGTATTAAAATGTGTCAATGTGACCAGCATCGGTGCATTTATGGACTGGGGATTGGAAAAAGACATTCTGCTTCCTTTTAAAGAGCAGACAAGCAAGGTAAGAGAAGGTCAGTCTTATCTGGTTCGAATGTATGAGGATCGTTCCAAACGCTTATGTGTCAGCATGAAAGTATATGCTTATCTGGAGACACAGTCACCATATAAGGCAGGGGACTCCGTAAGCGGAACGGTATTTGAATTTAATCAGAATCTGGGAGCATTTGTTGCGGTTGATAATCGCTATTCAGCCCTGATCCCGATGAAGGAGATCCATTCCCGGATCAATGTAGGCGAGACAGTAGAAGCCCGTGTGGCAAATGTCAGAGAGGACGGCAAACTGAATCTGAGTTTACAGAAGCCGATCCGTGAGCAGATAAACAATGACAGCGAGATGGTATATAATATCATTGAAAGCTATGGCGGAATCTTACCATTTAATGACAAGGCAGATAAAGAAGTGATCGAGAAAGAGTTCGGACTCAGCAAGAACGCATTTAAGCGGGCAGTCGGACATCTGCTAAAAGAGGGTAAGATCCAGATCACAGAAAAGAACATTATCATTAAATAATGTATTTATAAATGAGCGGGAATGTTCAAGAGAACAAAAAGACAGCCATGCATGTTATATGGCTGCAAAATACCAGGAAATGAAAGGATGCGTATGAGTAATTTCAAGGTTGAATTAAAAAAAGTAGTAGATGACAGTTATGAGATTGAGATCGGATATGAACTGGAACAGAAACTGATCGATGATCTGAAGGCTGGTCTGGTTGGAAAAATATCCAAATTTGTAGTAGTTACAGACAGCAATGTAAAAGAGCTGTATGCGGACAAGATTTATAAGATGCTTGAAGAAGCAGGATATAAGACAGATCTTATCAGTTTCCCGGCGGGAGAACTGAGCAAGACCAGAGAGACAAAAGAGTATGTAGAAGATACCATGCTTGCGAAGGGCTACCGGAGAGACTGCTGTATTATCGCTGTTGGCGGTGGTGTGGTGACAGACCTTGCAGGATTTGTAGCCGGAACCTATGGCAGAGGAATTCCATTTATCAATTATGCAACGACATTACTTGCGGCTGCCGATGCATCAGTGGGTGGCAAGACTGCGGTCGATACGCCTCTTGCAACGAATCTGATCGGACTGTTTAATCAGCCACAGAAGGTATATCTGGATATCGCTACATGGAAGACCCTTCCACAGAGACAGTTATCTTCAGGACTTGCAGAGACGATCAAGCACGCATGCCTCGCAGACAAGGAATTCTTCGCTTATCTGTCAGAGCATATCGAAGATGTGCTTGCAGTAAAGAATGAGGTGTGCAGACATATCGCAGAGAAAAACTGTGAGATCAAATATCAGGTCGTTATGAAGGATGAGAGGGAAAGTGGTCTGCGTGAGGTATTGAACCTTGGACATACGGTCGGCAGAGCCATCGAGACAGTCAGTGATTATAAACTGCTGCATGGAGAAGCCGTTGCGATCGGTCTGGTTGCAGAGGTGAAGATGGCAGAGCATTTCGGCTACTGTACAGCAGAGGATGAAGCAGCTATGGTTGCTCTGTTAAAGCAGGCAAAGCTTCCAACGGAGATCCCGGATTATATTGACCGTGAAGATCTGGTTAAGAAGCTGTATACTGATAAGAAGGTCAGAGATGGACATTTACGATTTGTCTTGCAGCACGGAATCGGTGCGATCGAGGTATTCGATGGCGACCAGTATGCGAAAGCCATACCGGAGAGCCTTGCAAGAGAGATCATTATGGAGATGTAAGCATTTGCGGCATATTCAGATATAATGATAAAAATTACTTGCTTGCAAGGCGGAATTATATATAATAGCTCAAAATTAAAATTACAGGAGGATATAAAAATGGATAAGAAGATAATCAGCACAGAAAATGCACCACAGGCAATTGGACCATATTCACAGGCAATTGTTGCTAACGGATTTTTATTTACATCAGGCATGGTTCCGATCGATCCTGCAACCAATCAGTTAGTAGAAGGAGATATCACAGTTCAGGCAAAACAGGCAATCTCAAATCTGAAGAACCTGATCGAGGCATCCGGTTCATCCTGCGACAAGGTTGTAAAGACTACAGTGTTCATTAAAGATATGAATCAGTTCTCGATCATCAATGATATCTATAAAGAATATTTCAACAAAGATTTCCCTGCACGTTCCTGTGTAGAAGTTGCAAGGCTTCCAAAGGATGTATTGATCGAGATCGAAGCAGTAGCAGTTGTATAAATTAAGATTTTAGAATGATGGTGTGGCAGATGTATGAATGATATCTGCCACATTGTCATAAGAGGCTATATGGAAACTAGAAAGAAAATCATCGGAGCAGAATGTTTATTCACAGTACTGATTGTAGTGTATGAGATTGTAACGGTGCTGGCATTATTTACAGACCTGTTTTCCGGCATCACGATAAAACAAAATATATTATTCAGCCAGAGTCTGATACTTGTACCAACAGTGATATACCTGGTCATTAAGAGAAAGCATGTAAAGGAGATTATCTGGTTTCGGAAATTCCATCCATTGACACTCCTACTGCTTCCTCTTATGGTTTTGTTTATGGAGCCGCTTATTACATTGTTAAATGCGATTTCAATGTTATTTGTGAGAAATGAGATCAGTAACGCAGCCTCAGCAGTGGTTGATCATAATACACTTGGAACTTCACTCTTTTTCATGGCATTTCTGCCATGTGTGATAGAGGAGCTTGCATATCGTGGTGTCATGTTTGGAAGTTTTCATGAAGCCGGAAGATTAAAGGCAATTCTGATGTCAGGTTTTTTATTTGGACTGATGCATATGAATTTCAATCAGATGGCATATGCAGTTGTGATCGGACTGGTCTTTGGATTTGTTGTAGAAGCAACCGGAAGCATCATACCAACAATGATCATGCATTTTCTGATCAATGGCTTTTCTGTTGTTATAAAGCATATTGCAAATAGCGTTCCGGCATTGAAAGGTCAGGCGAAAAGTACAGAAGTAACGCAGGCGATGCTGCTCAGTACCATCCGGTCTTATATACCTATGGCACTTGTTGGTACAGTAATCTCAGCAGGAATTATTTACCTGCTTGCAGGGATAAATGGCAGAATAGACAGTATTACAGCTGTATTTACAGAACCTTTTAATCGGTACGATGAAAACGGAAGAAAGCTTCGTCTGCTTACTCCACTCATGATCGTGGTCATCATCTACTGCCTGATCCGCTGTGTTGTCGAAGAATTTTTATTTTAACTATGGCAAAACGCCCACCAAATGAAGCTGATCTGCTACCTACCCTATTATAAATGACTTGCTGCGGTTTCTATTCATTGCACATGTCTTATCCGCTCATGCTCCTGTGCTGACTCGTCCTTCGGACTCAGACAAGCACCCGCATTCGCTGACAATGTGCAATTCATCAAGAAATCCTCGCTAATGTCATATTATAATAGAGCAGATACCAGATAGCATTCATTTGGTGGGCGTTTTGTTGCTATATGTAAATGAGTAATAAAAAATGTTTGCAAATGTTCACGAGCTTAAAAAGTGAGCGGACTGGGTATAGCAAAAATGATTACAGCAAAAAAATCCCCCCAAAAGCAATAAAAAAATAAGATGATGAACAGAAAAATACACCATTCGATATACAGGGATTTATCCAGTTTCGGGTGTTGGTGTTTCCACTATGAAAAACGTTCGCGAGAGTTTCGTTATGAGATGCATATTGTCAGTAAATACGAGTGCCTGTCTGAGCCGAAGGCGAGTTGGCACAGGAGTATTTACGAATCAGACATATGCATCGAATAGAAAGCGAGCGAGTTTATCATAGTGGAGATATCAATAGCAGAAATTGGATAATCCCGTAAAGATAAATGGTGTATTTTTCGTTCGGCTAGTCCTCGTTGCAGATCAGACCGTAGAATGAGATCAGGTACAGTCCGGCGATACCAACGAGTGTGTAGATGATTCTGGAAAAGGCGGAGCCGGTTCCAAATAAAGCATCTACAAGATTAAAATTAAAGATTCCGATGATACCCCATACGATCGCACCAACGATCACAAGGGTAAGACAAATAACATTAAATACTTTCATGGCATTCCTCTCTGATTTCTAATTATTTGGACATTAGTTTTTGGCAAGATGTCTGAAAAATTAATTGTTCCATATCCCTAGTTTGTGCGAACCAATCAGAAATATACTTCCATTTACTGGGAAATATAAAATATAAAAAACAATGAAAAATGGGTTGACACCATATAGGCATAATGGTATATTAAAAACAACATATGAACAGATATTCAAATGTTCAATAAAACAACGAGAGGAGGAACAAGATGAATACGGACAGCAGGGAAGCATGCGAATGCAAAGAGAACGATATTGCTGAGATCACCGCTGAGATTAATGAGATGATGCCGGACGAAGAAAATCTATATGATCTGGCCGAGCTGTTTAAAGTATTTGGCGATTCCACCAGAATACAGATCTTATATACACTGCTGGATCATGAAAAGAGTGTTGGTGATATTGCAGAAGAACTTGGAATGAATGCATCTGCCATTTCTCATCAATTAAGAGTGTTAAAACAGGCGAAGCTGATCAAGAACCGCAGAGCAGGAAAGAATATGTTTTATGAGCTTGCCGATGACCATGTAGCAGTTATCATGCGAATGGGACTTGAGCATATATTTGAATAATAAGAAAGGTTAAAAGGTGAATATTATGAAGAAGAGATATAATTTAAGTGATGTAGATTGCGCAAACTGTGCAGCAAAGATGGAGGAGCAGATCAGCAGGTTACCAGGTGTAAACAGCGCATCTATCAGCTTCATGGCACAGAAACTTACATTAGATGCAGATGAAGACAAATTAGATGAGATCTTAAAGCAGGCAGAAAAGATCATCAAGAGCATTGACGAGGAAGCAGCGATCGAATACTAAGAATGATACAAATCTGAACATTAAGATGTTGCAGGTAAAACAGGATTAAAAAGAAAATTATTGCAGATAGCAGAAAAAAGGTGATGGATTATGAGTAAGAAGCAGAAAAAAATGTTAATTCGAATCATCGTTGCACTGGTAGTATTTATCGCATGCGAGATTGCAGAGAAATTCATCCATTTAAATGGAGTGTGGGATACAGTTGTAAAGGCTGCGATGTTCGCAGTTCCATATCTGATGGCTGGATATGATGTCCTTTTAAAGGCAATCAAGAATATCAGCAAGGGTCATGTATTTGACGAGAACTTCCTGATGGCAGTTGCAACTGTAGGTGCATACGGAACCGGAGAATTCGGTGAGGCAGCAGCAGTTATGCTGTTCTATCAGGTCGGAGAGTGGTTCCAGAAATATGCAGTCAACAGGTCAAGAGCCAGTATCACAGATCTGATGAACATTATGCCGGAATATGCAAATATTGAGAAAGACGGACAGATCGTTCAGGTAGAACCGGAAACAGTTGCGATCGGTGATATCATCATCGTGCAGCCGGGTGAAAAAGTTCCGCTTGATGGTACTGTCATCGAAGGTGAGACATTTGTAGATACAGCAGCTCTTACCGGGGAATCCGTACCTAGAAAGCTATCTGTTGGTGACGAAGTATTAAGTGGTGTTATTAATCAGAACGGTGTGATCCGTGTCAAGGTATCAAAGGAATTTGATGATTCGACTGTATCAAAGATTTTGGAATTGGTGGAAAATGCAAGTACAAGAAAAGCACAGTACGAGCAGTTTATTACCCGATTTGCAAAATACTATACTCCGATCGTATGTTTCCTTGCGCTTGCGGTAGCGATCATTCCGCCGGTCTTTGTAGGTGAATTCGGTAAATGGTTCCACCGTGCATTGATCTTCCTGGTAGTATCCTGTCCATGTGCATTGGTTATTTCCATTCCACTCAGTTTCTTCAGTGGAATCGGTGGAGCATCCAAAGCTGGTATCCTTGTAAAAGGCAGTAACTATCTGGAACTTCTTGGTAAGGCAAAGATTGCTGTATTTGATAAGACAGGAACTCTGACAAAGGGTGTATTCAAGGTTGTAGAAACATGTGCAAATGGAATCAGTGAGGATGATCTTCTGGAACTTGCAGCATATGGTGAATATTACTCCAACCATCCGATCGCAGCATCAATCAAGGCTGCATATAAGGGAACAGTACAAATTGACCGTCTCGATGGATATGAGGAAATCTCCGGAATGGGTATCAGGGTTTTAAAAGATGGTAAGGAAGTTTTAGTTGGAAATAAGAAGCTTCTGGATTCCAGAAAGATATCCATGGCAGGAGCAAAACAGCCATCCAAGGTTGGAACTGTCCTTTTCGTGGCAGAAAATGGTGTATACAAGGGATGTATTACGATCGCTGATGAGATTAAGGATGGTGTTAAGGATGCGATCGCATCAATCAAGAAATGTGGAATTGATAATGTTGTTATGCTTACCGGTGATAAGAAAGAAGTTGCTGACAGTGTAGCAAAAGAGCTTGGCATCGATACTGTATGTGCAGAGCTGATGCCGGGGGATAAGGTAGATAAAGTAGAACAGCTTCTCCGCGAGAAGGATGAAAACAGTACATTGATCTTCACCGGTGACGGAATCAATGATGCTCCTGTTTTAATGCGTGCCGATGTCGGTATCGCAATGGGAGCCATGGGTCAGGATGCTGCGATCGAAGCAGCAGACATCGTTCTGATCGATGATGATCCGGGTAAGATCGCAGTAGCATATGCGATCGCCAGAAAGACAGTTCGTATTGTGCAGCAGAACATCGTGTTTGCACTTGCTGTCAAGATCATCGTTATGGCACTCGGAGCCCTTGGCATTGCAAATATGTGGGCGGCAGTATTCGCCGATGTAGGCGTTGCCTTCCTTGCGATCCTCAACGCAACCCGCGCTTTGAAGCCGTGATGTATAAATAAAATACCATATAAACTACATCGTTAATACATACCAAGAGCTAGTGTTGAAACAAGTAGACTTATTAGATGAGCAGTCTGGTTTGAGCTATCAGAGTAAAGAATATTTGGGTTTAGAATTAATAAGTTATAGAGTTGCGTATGAAGAAAGCACTTCTACATTTTGGAAGGCTGAATAAAATAAATCAGAATGGTTTGCAAGCCGATACGTTACAAAAAAGAAGATTGCACTATTATTATGAAGCAAGCCTGTCCGAATGTCGGTACTTAGGTTGCGTACTTTGCAACCTTACGTACCGCTACATGAGGATAGAGTGAGAACGACTTGCGGAATAATAAGTAGTGCGATCTTCTTTTTCGTAACATATCAATTTGTATAGCTTATTGCTCCTCGTGGGCGAGTGCTGCAGCTACAAAGCCTTTGAAAAGCGGATGGGCTTTATTTGGTCTGGACTTGAATTCAGGATGTGCCTGAGTTCCGATGAACCAAGGATGGTCAGGAATCTCGATCATCTCAACGATGTGACCATCAGGAGAGAGACCAACCAGTTCCATACCATGATCGGTTAAAGCTTTACGGTAATCGTTGTTGACTTCATATCTATGTCTGTGACGCTCATGGATGTATTCGGTTCCATAGAGCTTATAGGATTTTGAATCTTTGCTGAGCACACAAGGATAAGAACCAAGTCTTAATGTTCCACCGAGATCTGTTACATCATGCTGATTTGGCATGATATGGATAACCTGATGGAAAGAGTTCGGATTGAATTCTGAGCTGTGTGCATCTGCATAACCAAGGACATGTCTTGCAAATTCAACGATCGTGAGCTGCATACCAAGACACAGACCAAGATAAGGAACCTTTTTCTCTCTTGCATACTGGATCGCGGTGATCATGCCTTCGATACCTCTGTCACCAAAACCGCCTGGAACAAGTATTCCATCTACATCACCCAGTGTTTCTTCTACATTTTCAGGAGTTACAAGTTCGGAATCTACCCATTTGATCTCGACCTCGGCATCATTTGCAACACCGGCATGTTTTAAAGATTCAACTACAGAGATATATGCATCATGCAGGGAAACATATTTGCCGACGAGAGCAACACGAACCTTTTTTGAAGGATTCTTCCATGCAGTGATCATGTCGTTCCATTCCTTCCATGCATGTGGTTCAGGAGCAGGACAATCCATGTGTAAGCATTTGCAGACAACATCAGCGAGATGTTCTTTCTCCATAGCAAGAGGAACTTCATATAATACATCAACATCCAGATTCTGGATGACATTCTGGCTAGGTACATTACAGAATAATGCGATCTTATCCTTTAAGCCCTGATCAAGTGGATAATCGGAACGGCAGACCAGAATGTCCGGCTGGATACCCATTCCCTGCAGGTTCTTAACACTTGCCTGAGTCGGCTTTGTTTTTAATTCGCCGGAAGCTTTCAGATAAGGAATCAGAGTAACGTGGATCATAATGCAATTCTCATGTCCGACATCATGTGTAAACTGACGGATCGCCTCTAAGAAAGGCTGGCTCTCGATATCGCCGACCGTACCGCCAATTTCGATGATTGCTACTTCTGTATCCTTTGCGTCCGGATTCCGATAGAAGCGGTCTTTAATTTCATTTGTTATATGTGGAACTACCTGTACGGTGTGTCCGCCGAAGTCGCCGTGGCGTTCTTTCTGTAAGATGCTCCAGTAGATCTTACCGGTCGTAACATTCGAATTCTTATTCAGACTTTCATCGATAAAACGCTCATAATGACCAAGATCCAGATCTGTCTCCGCACCATCATCGGTTACGAATACTTCACCATGCTGGATCGGGTTCATAGTACCCGGATCCATGTTGATATATGGATCGAATTTCTGACTGGTAACCTTGTAGCCTCTCATTTTGAGCAGACGACCAAGGGAGGCAGCAGTGATACCTTTACCAAGACCGGATACGACACCGCCTGTGACAAACACGTACTTAATAGGCATAATAATTTCCTCCTGATATATTCTAAAAAACGCATAGACATACGCTCTCATTAAAAAAACACTCATTATTATACGAGAGCATTTTTCAAAAGTCAATCAGCCGCATCGAAAAACAGGATGTATCCGGCATAAAAATATGGTATGATAATATATAAGAAGTCAAACTTAACGAAATAATGAAAAATCATTTATTACTTTAGAAAATAAAGCGAAAAATATACATTTGACAGGAAAATGAAGTGAAAAGACGGGAGATCTCGATGAGAGCAATTCAGTTTATCCATATCAGTGATGTGAATATCGGACGAAAATCAGACAAATTATTGTTCGGACAGACCAACGAAAATGATGGGGTAATGACCTTGAAACAGGTCGTTTCTGATGCAGCAAAAATACAGGTTGATTTTGTATTTATTACAGGAGACCTCTTTGACCATCCGGCAACAACAGAGGATCTGGCATTGATCGACGATATATTTTTGCCTCTGGACAAGACTGCAGTCATTTACTGTCAGGGAAATCATGATTACATGAGATCGGATGGGATACTTGCGGATTATTCTTTCCGGTCAAATATCTATGTGGCAGGTGGCAGCGAGTATCGAAATCCGGTTACGGCCGGTTCGGCTATATATGGAATAAAGCATGAAAATGCAACTGCCCTGATCGATATTATCCGGTTCCGGCAAAAAGAAGCTGTGCTTTATTGTGCCGGCTATTACAGTGCCGGAGCGCAGATGGCAGTTTTGGATGAGCTGACCCCGGCGGATAAGGAGATGACGAATATCCTGCTTGCTCATGCCGGGAACCGCGGGGCGATACCGATCGATTATCCAGCGATCCGAAAAGCGGGCTTTGATTACATTGGTTTAGGACATGAAGCTTCCTATAAGAATATGTATAATGGCAGAATCTGTTATCCGGGTACACTTGAACCGGGGAATAATAAAGAGATGGGATCTCATGGCTATGTGTTAGGCAGGATAGAAGCTGGCAAGGTTTCCGTGCAGCTTGTACCTGCGTCACAAAAAGAATATAAAACGATCCGCTATCCGGTCAGCAATTATATGTCAGATGAGGAATTGGCGGATGAATTGCATCGTATTATTGCGAGAGAAGGAGAAAAAAATATTTATTCGATTTATCTGGTGCGACCGGAAAAATGTGAGAAGACCTTTCATTTGCAAGATGCACTATTTAATTATCGAATTGCAGAACTGATCGGAGAAGTGTATCAGCGTGAAGACTATGACGAATACAGAAAAGCAAACAGGGGAAATGCATTTGGACGGTTGCTTGATAAATTAGACGCTGATTCACCTATCCGGGAGGATGGCGCCAGGATGGCAGTGGATCGCCTTATAGAACATTCAAAAATATATACCAGAAGCAGTCGAAAAATGAGTGACCGGCTCTATGAGGAGAATGTTCATGCAGTGCTTAAAGAATTAAAACAGGATATGGATAAGCTTCGTATGTCGGAAGACATTCAGGCATATGAACAGGCAAAGGAACAACTGGCAGAAAGTCCGGATGTATTGGAACGCTTAAACGAGGCATGGGCGATGGAACGGAAAAATAAACTCGAGCTTCTGACTGTCCGAAACAATCAGGCACAGATCGTACCGAGGTACAGAAGCAAATGGGTACGAACCGGTATCCGTGCCGCTGTTGTGCCATTTGTCATATTCTGTATCATGGCGTTATTTTTAATGCCGCGGGCGTATGTTCGGATGTCGGAACGCATGACTGGTGCAGATGTGGTGCGATTTTTGTTCACTTCTATATTTGCGATCGTGATCTGCTTTGTGATCGGTTATATCTTTGCAAGACTGATCGATCAGAATAAGGCGGATGGAATACGAAAAGAATGTGCGGATGTAGCACAGCTTGAACGGGAGCTGGTTGCAAAAGGCGAAGAACTTCATGCGGTCAGAACCAGATATCAGTTACAGGATACAAAGCGGCGGGAGATCCAGTCGGACGTGAACGCCAGAGAGGATCTTGTGGCACAGACGCTCTACAAGCTTCAGGTGATGGAAGAAGCAGTGCGGACATTAGATAAAAAGGGCACTTAAAAAACGGGTACTCTAGGATACTAACATATTTGCCAACAGGATACTTACGACAATCCCTGCACTGAGAGACAACAGGGCGCAGGGGATGATATATCGGGATTTGCGGACTTTGGCAGCCATCAGATATACAGACATCGTATAGAATAAAGATTCCGTACAGCTAAGGATAATGGCAGCGGTGAGTCCTTCTCTGGAATCAGGGCCATAGTCATTAAAAATGTTAAGCATCAGACTGGTGGCAGAACCGGATGAGAACAGCTTCGTTATGATGACGGGGAGAACACAATCCGGGGTATGTATGAGAGAAGCAATCGGCTTCAGAGCGGTTGTGATCAGATCAAGGGCACCGGAATCATTCAGGATTCGCACAGCCATAAATAAGCCGATCAATGTTGGAACTAATTCGACTACGATCTTCATTCCATCAAATGCCCCATCGATAAAATCTTCATAGACATTCGTCTTCTTAATACAGCCGTATAACACAACAGCAAATATGACCAGTGGGATGATACTGTTTGAGATTGTTGTCAGCATGACAAGCCTCCGTTGAGATTCTGTGTATGTTTATTTCGTCTTGGTAGGTTATTTAGCAGACATGTCGATTTTGAAAGTCAACTGCGCTGTTTATTATGAGTTTTCTACGCCAACTCGCCTGTAAACAGGCTCAAACATGCTTCGAAAACTCAAACGATGCTCGTTGACTTTCTCAAAATCAGACATACGTCTGCGATAAATAACCTGCCAAGACGAAATATATACACAGATATATTCTGTATTATGAAAGTCAACTGCGCTGTTTATTAAAGTTTTTAAGTAAACTTGCCGATTCATTTCCCTCGTTTGTTTATAATGACAGCCAGCAGGACGGCAACGGCGGTGGAGCAGACGGTTGCGATGATGCCGGGCAGGATAATGGCAGCAGGATGCTCCGAACCATAGGTTGCACGATAGGCAATGATATTTACCGGGATCAACTGCAGCGAAGAAATATTCAGGATCAGGAAGACGCACATCTCACGGCTGGCAGATTCACTTTCCTTGTTGTCCTTAGCCAGCTCCTGCATCGCCTTTAGTGCCGGCGGTGTTGCAGCCCATCCAAGTCCTGCAATATTTGCAATGATATTTGTACACATATATTCATATGCCGGATGCTCCGGGGAAAGCCTTGGGAATAAGAACTTCATGACAGGGGACATTTTCGATGACCATTTCTTCATCAGACCGGTGCGTTCTGCGATCTTCATAATTCCACACCACATCGTGACAATTCCAAGCATGGTAATACAGAGTGAAACAGCGTCACTTCCGGCATCAATGATACCGGCATTCACATCTTCCATATGCCCGGTCAGAAGTGCGGTGATAATACCGACTAAGATCATGGCAGCCCAGATCAGATTAATCATAGAATCCCCTTTGATGTTGCTTTTACATAATGAATATATGCGGAGGGATGGGGGAAGTATGCTATAGTATTATCGATTTTAAAATCCATGCAATATGAATTTTATATATTCCATATTGCAATAATATCAGAATAACGATAAAATAATGATAATATATTAACGACAAGAAGCATGAAAAAAAAGGAGTGATAAAAATGATACAGATTAGACCGGTTTCAGATCTTAGAAATAAGTTTCCTGAAATTGAAACAATTGTGAATAGTGGAAAGCCTGTATATTTAACGAAAAATGGATATGGAGCGATGGTTGTTTTAAGTATGGAAGAATATGCTAATCTTACAGAAAATGTTGAAATGAAACTTGATGAAGCTGACAGACAGGCAAAAACGACAGATAAAAGACTTTCACATGAAGAAGTATTTAGCAAAGTAAGGAGTGTGATGGATGCAGGATAAAATATATAAGCTTAGATATTTGCCACTTTTTGAACAGGATTTGCTTGATACACTGAATTATATTTCGAAGGTTTTAAAAAATGAAGAAGCTGCAATGCGACTGATAATGATGTTGAATCAGCAATATTAGCCAGATTAAACAATCCGGTAGCGTTTGAACCATATCATTCCAGAAAAACACGTGAATGTCCATATTACCGGATTTATGTAAGAAATTATGTGATTTATTATGTGGTAATTGATGATGTTATGGAAGTACGACGGTTGTTATATGGTGCAAGAAATATAGATAATTTGTTAAATTGATATATATAGATAGAGCAGTAAAATTATCAGGTTTACTGCTCTTTTTTGTATGTAGTCTTCTCAATCATCCTGTAATATGTCACATTTCCGCATTTTCCCCATAAAGTATAGAGAGATGAATAATATGCAAATTCAGGAGGTATATTCATTTGGAACAGTATAGAAACTGCAACAGAAATGGCGGCAGATATCCTGCTCAGCCAAATCTCATGATGCAATATGCAAATAACCGCAATGCTGCTTCCTGCAATGGAAACCGCCAGGGTACAGGCGGATGTTCTTCCAGACAGGATCATTGCGAAACAACAAGAAAGGATGTCGAGACCTGTGGCAGATTCAGTCCGCATCCGGTTGGTATGGCGTATGTGCCAAGTCAGGAATTTCGGGAACTCTATGATGCGAAAAAAGGTCTGTGCGAAGGAACGATGTTCCCAGATCTGAATCTGATCTTTTGTGGTGTAAGGGGGAAATAGGCAATGAATAATATGAACAAACAGCAGCTCTTTGCCTTCATAACAGAAGTGTCCTTCGCATTGGATGACATTTCCCTGTATCTGGACACTCACCCGGAATGTCCAAAGGCACTGGCAGCATACAGCAATTATAAAGCAATGCGGCAGCAGGCAGTCCGCGAATACACGACCGCCTATGGTCCATTGAACCGGTATCAGGTAAATGACGACAATTATTTTGACTGGGTTGACAAACCTTGGCCATGGGAAAGGGAGTGTGGTTGTTAAATGTGGATCTATGAAAAAAGATTACAGTTTCCGGTAAATATCAAAGAGACAAATGCGCAGCTTGCGCAGGCGATAATCTCACAGTACGGCGGCCCGGATGGTGAAATGGGTGCATCCATGCGGTACCTGTCCCAGCGTTATGCGATGCCGGACAATAAGGTGAAAGCGATTCTTACAGATATCGGTACAGAGGAGCTGGGACATCTGGAGATCGTTGCCACGATCATTTACCAGCTTACCTGCCGGTTGTCGATCGAGGAGATCAAGGCATCGGGATTTGACAAATATTACATCGACCACACCTTAGGTATCTGGCCGCAGGCAGCAGGTGGCGTTCCATTTAACGCCTGCGAATTCCAGAGCAAGGGTGATCCGATCACGGATCTTTTCGAAGATATGGCAGCAGAGCAGAAAGCCCGCTCGACTTATGACAATATCCTGCGTCTCTGCAAGGACTACCCGGATGTATATGAGCCGATCAAATTCCTTCGTGAACGTGAGATCGTCCATTTCCAGCGCTTCGGTGAAAGCCTTGGCATTGTCCGTGACAAGATGGATACAAAGAACTTCTATGCATTTAACTCAGCATTTGACACAAGTGCTCCATGCGTGGAGAAGTGCGGGAAGTAAGAGGATAGCAAATACTGCTTATTTATTATTTAGTAGTGTTTAAATCTGAAATATCAGGCAGCAGTCCCGGATCAGGGATATCAGTCTGCCTGATATTTCAGATAATATTATTGAGAATAATTCTTGAAAAGAACTATAAATTTATTCTGTTTGTGATATAATGAGTGCAAGAGTTGATTTTTCGAATGCATAGAATGTGCGAAGCACATGATATAATGAACGCAAAATTACTTGCTGGCAAGGGTGCTGATTTTGCGGAATGCATTGAGTGATGAAATCACGATATAATGATGAAAATCGTTTGCTTGCAAGGGTGAAAAACAAATAGTATTTTGTAAAAGGAAGGTACAGGCATATGGACAAAAAAGCAATCTATAATTTATCCTATGGCGTATTCATGTTATCTACCAGATCAGGAGAGAAGGTAAATGGCTGTGTCACAAATACATGTATGCAGGTGGCAGGCAATCCGATCCGGGTTGCGATATCTGTATTAAACACGAATTATACATGTGACTTGTTGAAAGAGAGCGGGATATTCGCCTTAAGTATTCTGGATCAGACCTGCTCATTTGCAACGATAAAACATTTCGGTTTCCAGACCGGCAGAGATGTGGACAAATTCGCAGATCTGCAAATGCCGAAGGACTGCAATGACATTCCGTATATGGGCTGGAATGCCTGTGCCGTGATCAGCGGAAAAGTGGTAGAACAGCACGATCTCGGCACACATACATTATTTATCGCAGAAGTCGTAGATGCCAAGCTGATTAATGAAAATGCACCGCTGACTTATGCGGATTATCAGACAAAGGTAAAACCAAAAGCAGAACCCAAAACCCAGGACAAGAAGATCGTAGGTTGGCGCTGCCGCATCTGTAATTATCTATATGATGGAAGTGAACTGCCTGCAGATTTCGCCTGTCCGATATGTGGACATGGGGCAGAGGATTTTGAGCCGGTGTATGAGGAGTAAGTTATAAAAAATTATAAACAGGAGGACAATATCATGGAACGAGTAGCAAAATTTTTAAAAGACGCAGAAACTTATTATTTAGCAACAGTAGAGGGTGACCAGCCAAGAGTCAGACCGTTTGGAACTGCTCATATTTTTGAAGGCAAATTATACATACAGACAGGCAAAGTAAAGGATGTATCAAAGCAGATCCATGCAAATCCAAAGGTTGAGATCTGTGCCTTTATGAATGGAGAATGGCTTCGTGTAGCAGGAGAATTGGTGGAAGATGACCGTAGAGAAGCAAGACAGTCTATGTTAGATGCATACCCTTCATTACAGAAGATGTATTCCGCAGATGATGGTAATACTGAGGTATTTTATTTTAAAAATGCCACAGCAACATTCTCATCATTTACACATGAACCGGAAATTGTGAAGTTTTAAAGATATTATATGGTTTGAAAAATGCCCTCGCTTGTATAAGCGGGGGTGTTTGTGCATTTGTAACGTATTTATAAAAGCAACTATTAACTATGATGGGATAAGAAAAGAATATTTTCCTTATCTGACAAAATATGCGTATATTATTGCGCATTTTGTTAAATAAAGGTATAATATTTCCATAATAAAAGGGGGCGGGTCTGAGATAGAGACTTTTTAGTTTTCTATTTTCTCTAATAAGAAATCCCTATAATCATAAAGTGAAATTGATACGATGGATGATTTTTTGTACATGGTATAGATTAGTATATTCATATTAATGATTGATTGTAATAAAAGATACATTGTGGAATATAAGGTGCATTCCAATATGGGACTATTACTAAATATCTTAATAACAGATTAATATTTACATTCCACAATGTATTTAAAATTATATATGGAATGATAAAAAAATACAACACAAGGATTTTGTTGTCGCATTAAATCCTACACCTATTAAACTGTTTATAAGTTATTGCTATTGACATTGCGCTGAAAGTGTGCTATTTTGATAATACAAAGTCAAATAAATTATGAGGAGGTGAAAAAATGTATCAGATTAAACTTCGTTTCAAATTGGAATTCCCTTTTCTTCCGAAGGAGATGGATCGCTTGTTTACAAGTTTTTTAAAGACAGCGACAAAGAATATTTCTGAGAAATTGTATCAGCGTTTATATGATAAGAGCAGATCGATCATGAAAGCGTTTACTTATTCTTATTATCTTCCGGGTGCTAAGTTTACAGACGATAAGATACTTCTTGATAAGGACGAATTCATGGTATTTTTTACGGATGCGGATGATAAGGAATTTTTATATTTGTTTAATGCATTTCAAACTATGAAATTCCGGCATTACTCGATGAATAAGAATTCCATGCAATTAATATCTGTATATATCCAGAATATAAATGATATCACAGACGATGAAATCATTATAAAAATGCAGAGCCCATTACTGGCAAGATATCATGATAATGATACGAACTCAGATACCTACTATACGTTTGATAAGGATGAGTTTTCAGACGTTGTGAAAGAGAATGTTAAGATCTTTACTGAAAGAATGAATATTCCGGTTGATACAAATAATTTTTCTATTCAAGTGATCAAAGGGAAAAAGGTTGTAATACCAGTGTTTGGAAGAAATACAGATGCTTCGCTTGGTATTTTCAAATTGAAAGGCTCTGTTGTTTTATTAAATGTTCTGCAGAGATCCGGAATTGGAGTACGCAGGTCGACTGGAAATGGAAAGTTTGAAGTATTAGGTTAGAAGAAAGGAGGGTTATAAGTTGGGTAAAATCTATATACCAATGGGTGATTTCCTGAAAAATGCGGGAATCGTAGGTATGCATTATATACTGGCTGAAATTGCTAAGGCAACTGTATCTGTCGATTATGGGTACACGGAAGATAAGCAGCAATTATGGATTGATACAGATTTCTGCCAGAAGACAGATTGGACGGATTTATACTTCCGTGGGGTAACAACATATTACAGGTCACATAGTGTATATCAAACAATATTGGATAAGATTAAAAGTTTGTTAGCTGCATTGGATTTGCCGGAGTGGGATGGCAAAAAGTGGAAAGATGATATTAAATTCATAAATGATAAACTTTTGTCTAACAGTTACAAATCGGGCATTGCCAGTATAAAGGATGAGGTTGATACCACAGAAGCATATGAGCTGCTTAAGACCGTAAAATTGAAAGAATCTATGGAGCCGGAACTATTGCGGGGACGGTTGGTTCAGTTGCATGAATTTCTTATTCAGCCTGTTTGTGCAGAAACCTTGATCATGAAGAGTGCCATATACAATTATATCAATCGCTTCTGGGATGGAAAATGTTTTTTGTTACGTGCAAATGCGGCAAAAAATATGCGAGAGGTTTTTGAAAATGATTTTTCAGAACCATTTCGGATGTATATAGCAACTGATCAAAAGAAGGCAAAGGAGATTTGCATTGACTGTAGTGCAAAGATCGATTCGAAGACAAAAGTATCACTTGCATTTATGGTAGATAAAGCAGATGATCTGGCAAGAAAACAATCAGCTATTTGGGATTGTATGGTAGATGCTTTCTTATGTCCGGTGTGCGCATTTGTATATGCATTATCTCCTCTTGGTTTTTATCTGATGGGAAATCGATTCTTGTTTATTAATATGGATCAGAATATTCAGGAATTATTAGAGGCAAATCGTAAGGATGGCATCATGCAGGATGCGGAAAGAGAAGATGGAGAACGATATACTTCATGGATTTCCAGAACAATGAATCTGTTATTGAAGATGAAGACAGAAGAACTTGGTAATATTCAGGTCATAACCAGAGGCAGGGATGAAAGCGAACGTTATACATTTGATATCATCAATAAAAATGTCCTTGCAATATTGAATGATGAGAAAGTAAGGGCTGGACTTGATGTATTAAGTAAATATCCATATATAAAAAAGGGGACTGAATATATAAATATACATGAAACAGTAATATTGAATATTCTTCGGTATAGAAATCAATATCCATTATTGAATATTTTACTAAGGCAGTCTTTGGATACAAAGACATATTTGGTAGATGCATATTGGGTATATGACATTCAGATTCGTGTAAATTTATTGAAGAAAGACAATGTAGATAAGAATAAGATAGGAGGTGCGATAATGAGTCGATACAAAGTTAGAGAGTGTGGATATGAATTAAGGAATAAACTGTTGGCAGCAAAAGGAACAAGCGATGATTCAAGAATCAGAGGTACTGTATATCGATTACTAAATGCAGTTGCAGTTGGAGATGTTTCTCATTTTATGGAAATTATAATGCGTATCTATTGTTCTGTAAATCTGACAGTTCCGGATGCATTCATAGAGTGTCTGGATAATCGGGAGAAGTTTAGAGAGTATGGATATGCATTCCTTATGGGATTAGAAGGCAGTCATTATGAAAAAAAGGAGGAAAAGGTTAATGAATAGAAATGGATTAACACTTACAATGGTATTTCTTGCAGAAAGTGCAAATTATGGAGAGGGTATAGGTAATATTACTACGCTCAAAAAATTTTCGAGAGGAACATATGAGCAGTATTCTTATATATCAAGACAGGCATTGAGATACAATATGATTCAGCAGTTAGGCTGGGATACAACACCTGTTGATGGCAAGAGCGGAGTCGTTCAATTTGCACCGACTGCCAATATAAAAGATGACCCGGAAATTGACTTTTTTGGTTATATGAAGACCAGTGCAAAAGGAGAGGATAAAAAAGGCGGAGCAGATACCAGAAGCGCAGTTGTTCGTCTGAGTAATGCGGTATCATTAGAGCCTTATCAGAGCGATCTGGAATTTTTAACCAATATTGGATTGGCAAAACGTCAGAATCTGGATAATGCGATCGCACAGAGTGAGATACAGAAATCATTTTATTCATATACGATCACGATAGATCTTGATCGAATTGGCGTTGATGGAGATCTTGAGATATCTGCAGAAGAAAAAGCAGATCGAGTAAAGAAATTCCTTGATACGATCCAGTATTTATATCGTGATATAAAGGGAAGAAGAGAGAACCTTAGTCCTGTATTTGCAATCGGTGGTCGATATTTAAGAAAAAATCCGTTTTTTGAAAATCGAGTATCTTTGGAAAATGGTGCGATAAACACGAAGATGCTTGAAGAGATTATTGAAAGTGATGAGGATATAAAGAACAATACCAGTGTTGGAGTTGTGACAGGTATTTTCCAGAATGATGCAGAATTAAAAGATACATTGCATGCAAAGACCGTTGCGGATGTATTTAAACAGTTGAAGAAGGAAGTTGATGAATATTATGGAGCGAGCAATTAGAATTGATTGTTTTCAAAATCTTGCGAACTACAGAAAACCAAGTAGTTTCATTATAAAAGAATCTTATCCGTTGCCACCATATTCAACTGTTATTGGTATGATTCACGCAATCAGTGGATTTGACAGTTATCACAAGATGCAGGTAAGTATCCAGGGAGAAAACGCAGGTTCCGTATCAGAATTATACACAAGATATTCATTCAAATTCGATACAAAGTATGAAGAAGGAAGACATCAGCTCTGTATCAAAGGTGAAGACAAAGATTATGGTGTGTTTAAGGGGATTGCACATGTAGAACTGATCTGTGATAATCGGATGGTTTTACATATTATACCTGAAGAGGAAGATTTTGATAAGATTTATCAGTCATTGAAGTGTCCGATTATTTATCCATCATTAGGTCGATATGAAGATTTGCTGGATATTCAAAATGTAGAAATTGTTGAATTACAGGAAGTTGAATCAGCAACTATTCGAAATAATATCTATATTCCATTTCAATCGGGGATAAATATTGGACGACGTACAAGTACGATATACACGTTAACAAAGGAATACGAGATAACACCGCAGGGATATCGTAGGTGGAAACCGGATGGTGGAAAGATAAAAGCATATTATATGCCGAAGGATACTTCGGTAACAAATGCATATATCGATACCTATGGGGATGTTGTTGCATTTGCATAACAAGATAAGAGAGGGATTGACAATACGATATGGAATATTATGCAAAGTCAAATGACACCAAGAAAGAAACTAAAAATGTAAATGACATCAGAAACATATTGAATTATCTTTTGGACAACCAGATGGACAAACTGAATGAAAATGAGTCGAAGATGATCATTTCTTATTTGGATTCTTTGGTACAGCAAACTGTTCGGGAGCAAAAAACTTTAAGAGAGCATGAGAAAGATATTGTTTACTGTGCAGGAAAGTTCTTTGAGATTTTTGGTATATATTTTAAGGAAAAGGAAAAGAATCTGGTTTTAGAGGCATGCAAAGTACATGACCTTGGAAAAACTAATTATATTTTTCAGACAATTGTCAATCCCAAACTTGAAAGGATGGCAGAAAGTCAGATACCACATGGTTTTCTCAGTGCACTTAGTTTATCAGAGAAACAAATCAAGCAGGAAATACCTGAATGTACAGACGATGACTTTTCTGTATTATTGACAGCAGTTTATTATCACCATGATCGGAAGGATAGTTTTTCTGATAAGGATTTTTATGACTATTACGATAAATGGTATAAAAAATATTTGCAGGAATATTTGGGAAAAGAAGATGTGAAATTTTCTGCCGCAAATCGTAATCTACTGTTGTATTCGAATAATCCTACAATGAAATTGAGAAGTGTAGATGAGCCAACATGGTGTGAATATATGCTGATAAAGGGATTGTTGAATAAGTTTGACTGGACGGTAAGTGCAGGATATGAAGAAGCAGAATTACACAGTGACATTGCTGAGAAAAAATTATGCAGCACGATTCGCGATTACTTTTCAAATTCATTGCGTGAGTTGCAGGTTTTTATGCAGGAACATAGTGATGATAATGTTGTAGTTATAGCACCTACTGGATCGGGAAAAACAGAGGCAGCTTTATTATGGGCAAATGGTGAGAAAGGTTTTTATACATTACCGTTAAAAGTTTCTTCTAATGCCATATATAGCAGAATAAAGGACAGGTATATGTATAAGGGTGTAGCATTGCTTCATTCTGATAGCTTAAGCAGTTATTTTGATGGAACAGACGGGCAGTTTACAGATGGGAATACCAGATATGAGCAGGCAAGATTGTTCTCGTATCCGCTTACTGTCTGTACAGTAGATCAATTATTTAAATTTGTTTATAAAGCCCCGGGAACTGAGATTTTTGCAGCAACACTGAAATATTCAAAATTAATTATAGATGAGATTCAGTCATATTCTCCTAAGATAGTAGCAGCATTAATTTATGGCTTATCAGAACTAAAACAAATGGGAGGAAAATTTGCAATCATAACAGCAACATTTCCTCCGGTTTTAGAATTTTTTATGCGAAAATATGGGTTGATCAAGGATCGGGAGTATATTTTTAGAGATTTTTCCACCACGATGGGAACAGACAGGCATAAGATTGCATTATTTCATGAAGAATTTGATTTTGACAGAATTGCGAAAGATGGATACAAGAAAAAAGTTCTCGTTATATGCAATACAGTATCAAAGGCACAGAAGGTATATGAAGAATTATCCCAAAGAACAGACGAGGTATTCCTGATTCATTCCAGATATATTCGAAAACATCGGGATCAGTTGGAAAAGATGATAATGGATTTTTCCGGTAATGATGAGATGACAGGTATATGGGTAACAACCCAGATCGTAGAAGCAAGTCTTGATATTGATTTTGATGTTCTTTATACGGAGATGTGTACGGCTGACAGCTTATTGCAAAGAATGGGACGGTGTAATAGAGCAGGGAAAAAGGATATAACCGATGCAAATGTTTTAATTTATGTTAATTATTCCGGATGTATGAAGAATGGAAAAGGAATATATGACAGTGATATATATGATAGATCTGTACAATTATTAGAGGAATATAATGGAGTGCTTTTTTTCGAAAAAGATAAAGTTCAGTATATGAATAAAGTTTATGATGTAGACGCATTAAAGAATACGGCCTACTTCCAAACGATAAAAAGAAATCTGGCTAAATTTAAATCGTTGCAGCCGTTAGATTATACATCTAAGAAAGATATCGATGAGGATTTTCGTGGAATAAAAAGTATTACAGTAATTCCAGATAGAATATATCAGGAAAATCAGGAACTGATCGAGGCAATAACAGATGTTTTAGACACACCATATGTTGACAGTAACATACGAAGAATATTGAAAGCAAAACTGGCAGATATAACTCTTAATCTGAACTTGTATTCGGATCGAAGAAAATTAGATGGAGTAGATTTGAATTGTATAAATGACAGGTTAGATATTCACAGGACATGTTTATTATATGATTTTGATGAAATGACAGGACGGGGTATGGGCTTATCGTTAACGAAGTATGATGATGAGTGGAATTTTATATAAGGAGGAATTGTGGAAAATCGAGTTACCGGTGTAATGATTTATTATTATTTTGTGTGTAAAAGAAAATTATGGTATTTCATAAATGAAATAAACATGGAATCCGATAATGAAAATGTTATGTTGGGTAAATTACTTGATGAGAACAGTTATCGGCGTGATGATAAACACATTAATATCGATAATGTAATAAATATTGATTTTATAAAAGAGCATCAGGAATTACATGAGATAAAAAAGAGCAAGGCAATAGAAGAAGCAGGAATCTGGCAGGTTAAATATTATCTGTATTATTTGAAACAACGTGGAGTTAAGGGCTTAACGGCAAAGATTGATTATCCTTTGATCAAGAAAAATATTGTTGTTGAACTGTCAGAGGATGATGAAGTACAGTTGCAGAAGATAATTGCAGATATAGAAAAGTTAAAAATGCAGGAACAACCACCAGCATTTGAAAAACAAAAAATATGCGGAAAGTGCGCATATCATGATTTGTGTTTTATCTAACATGGAGGGATAATGGGACAAAGTTTTTATATTTACAATAGTGGAGATTTAAAAAGAAAAGATAATACACTTCAATTTATATCTACAGGTGGAGAAAAAAGAGATATTCCGATTGAACGAATTGATGATATTTATGTTATGTCAGAAATGTCATTTAATACAACGTTTTTGAGTTACATTTCTCAATATGGAATCCCGATACATTTCTTCAATTATTATAATTTTTATACTGGTAGCTTTTATCCAAAAGAAAAGCTGCTGGCAGGTCAATTATTGGTAAAACAGGTTGAACATTATACTGATTATGGCAAGCGATTGCTTATTGCAAAAAAATTTATAGAAGCGGCTGCTGATAATATTTACCGAAATCTCCGGTATTATAACGGACGCGGCAAGAATGTGACTTCCTATATGTCAGAAATTGATTCATTGAGAAAAGAATTACCCAAAACATCAACGATCCAAGAGCTAATGGGAATAGAGGGAAATATAAGAAGACATTATTATGCTGCATGGAATGTTATCATTGATCAGGAAATAGAGTTTGATAAAAGAGTTATGCATCCGCCTGATAACATGATTAATTCGTTGATCTCTTTTGTCAATTCTTTGATTTATTCAAAGGTTCTTAGTGAGGTATATCATACACAATTGAATCCAACGATAAGTTATTTGCATGAACCTGGTGTTAGAAGATTTTCTCTATGTTTGGATGTGGCAGAAATTTTCAAACCGTTGATAGGAG
>DJPV01000090.1 GCA_002437435.1 Lachnospiraceae bacterium UBA6403
ACAATAAGGTATATGGCAAATGCTTCGTCAGACCACCACCCGAACCATGTTCCAGGAATGTTAATTATCATAAAACCAAAGCAGCCAAACCTCCCTATCTGTTCTGCAACCTCAATAAATTTATTGCTCCATTTGTTTTCAAAGCCCTCTTTGCATCTAATTGCAAAAATAATATTGGGTATCATAATGACTGCAATCATTATCAGTCCGAATATATTTAACCAGTCCATATGCTCTCCTCCATAAATTCCGGTTTTCCTAATTCTTGTAAAAATCACATTTATCATTGTCCTGTCCCAGAGTATCTTTTCGCTTGAATGTGATGCCCCATATATTTCCATAAATTAGGTTATCACTCAGACAGAACGTACTTGTCAGTTCTTTGCACCCAATAATTCACAATACTTGATATATAGGCTTTCAACAATAAATAGTACCATTTACTCTTATAAAAATGGTACCATATAGACTGGTATGCAAAAAATATCCTGATCCTTACTCAAATCTTTCGTGTAAACCAAATATCTTTTCAATATTCTTCCTGAATATTTTTCCGTAAATACATCAAGTGATTTATGTGTTTTATATCCCGATGATTTTATCTCTATAGATATTATTTTATTCTTTCTGGCCAAAATAAAATCTATTTCATAATTATGTTTGGAATTATGATTCATAATCGTATGATAAAATAATTCATTTCCATTAGCTGCCAAACACTGAGCTACAATATTTTCATATAAATCTCCCAGATTAACACTTAATTTATCATTTAAAAATTATTTGAATCTTGATAAATCTTTTGTATTTGCCATACCGGCATCCGGATCATTTGTATTATATGCAAACCAATACCGTCTTTGAATCTTTTAGTTCTGCAATAAGTTCTAATATTTTATCTTGTCTCTCACCATTTAACACACTACTCGTTTGATATCTGGCAGTATTTTTATTCAGCTGAACCGAAATTGCATCAAACAACATTGCCAAACGTCCTGCCGGACAAATCTGCACTTCATCAAATATAATGACTGATTATCTTTCTTGTAAATCCACTTTAAATTGTAACTGCAGAAATAAAAATTCAAATCTGAATTTTTATACTATCACATTTCCGCATTTTTTTATATGATGTTTTGCTGTGTTTCCGCATTTTTTTCTTAATTACTGCAACTGCACACAAAGGAAATCGCAAAAATAGCAATTTTTTCAAAGAGTATTTTCATCAACACCGGAAATACTAATACAGGAAATATATCGGAAAATGTATTGGAGGTTTTATCATGAGACATTTTATCTTATCGTGTGAATCGACAACGGATCTGTCATATTCTTATCTGAATGAACGGGAAATTGCAGTCATTCCTTATACTTACATTATTCATGAACATGCATACGAGGATAACATGGAACGAAATCCGGATCTGATGCCGAAGTATTATAAGATGTTGGAAAAAGGACTGCTGCCTACAACTTCCCAGATCAACGAAGCTTCCTATTATGATTTCTTTGAAGAACTGATACAGAAAGGTGATGTGCTTCATATCACATTCAGCTCCGCCTTAAGCGGATCGGCAAATAATGCCTATCGTGCGGCGGCAGCAATAAAAAAGAACTATCCGGAAAAACAGATACAGATCATTGATTCTCTCTGCGGTGCAGGAGGGTATGGATTGTTAACGGACTACGTTGCCGATATGCGGGATGAAGGTCTTTCATTGGCAGCAACTGCCGACTGGATCATAAAGTATCGTACCTGTATCCATCACCAGTTTTTTACAACCGATCTCACCTTTCTGCACCATAGTGGACGGATCAGCGGAACTGCTTCCCATATCGCATCGATCCTGAACATTCATCCTCTGATCCGGCTGGATCAGAACGGGATGGCAGATGCCTATACAAAAGTCCGAGGCAAGAAGCGCGCTGTAAGAGAGGTGATCTCTGAGATGGAATACTACGCAGAAAACGGGACAGACTACAATGGAAAATGCTTCATCTCCCATGCTGCCTGCCCCGAGCTTGCTTACCTGTTAAAGAACTCCGTCCTACAGACATTTCCGAATATCACTCATCCGGTACGCATCTTAAATGCCGGTACAATTACCGCATCCCACTGCGGTCCCGGTGCTGCCGGACTGTTCTTCCTCGGACGCGAACGCCCGTATTAATAAGCCTGTATCTCACACTTTTATCACACCAGCATCGATATGACCGGTATCGTTACAACGGATAAAACTGTTGTAAGCGCGACCCCCTTTGATGCCAGTTCATAGTCACCGTCATACTGCTGTGCCAGCATAACATTCATAGAACCAACCGGGGTAGCCATCATGATCATACACACGCCAAGAAATGTACCGGTAATACCACAACCCTTTAATGCAAGCACACCGGCAGCCGGAACGATCAGCAGGCTGACAACCGCAAATATCATCAGCCTCCAGTCTGACAGTAGTTCTTTCGCCTTGATCTTAGTCATGGAATCTCCAATGATGATCATACTTAATGGCGCTGTCAGTGAACTCAGATAATCAACCGTATCCTCAAGCACCGACAGAACCGGTATCCTGCCTATATATAAAATCAGTGCTATGATACATGCGATCACACCTACATTAAAAATTTTTCGCAGTATATCTTTCTTCGAGGCAGCTTCCTGCGAATCCATTTTCTCTCTGTCACCTGTCATTGCATAAATTCCAAATGTATAGATCAATACATTATATGGAACAACAAATGCAACTGTCATCATCATTGCATCACTTCCATACACCGCCTGGATCAACGGAAATCCCATAAATCCTATATTGGGAAAAATCATCATTGCCTGATAAACGCCAAAATCTTTTTTATCTGCCCGAACCAATCGGGGAAACAAAACAGCGATCATTATAGTGGCTGCATAGATCAAGCCGGCAATTCCAAATAATTTTAAAAGCTTTATTGTATCCATTGTTTTTTCAGGATTGATTCCGGCAGACAGGATCAATGCAGGATTTGCTACATTTACTACAATTCCTGATATTTTCTTTGCTGATTCTTCTGTCAGTAATCCTGTCTTTCTACATACAAATCCAACGACCATCAGCAGAAATAAAACGATCATCTGTTTCAAAAGTATCATCTGCACACATCCCTTCCTTTTTCAGATACGTTTTTCTTATGTATACAAAAATACCGCATATCCAATCCCTTACAGATGATATACGGCATTTATATTAATCCATTTTCACATGCTCTTTTATACAGTTAATATGCATCGTGAACGCTTCCTTCATCTTCACTTTGTCCCGCATTTTTAATGCTTCTACCATATTGCTGTGCTCCTTCTGCGAATTGATACGCATCTCTTTATCCAGCATAAAACCTGCCCGGTTGATCGTATCATTCAACGTTTTTACAAAACACATCAGCATCTCATTCTTACAGCAGCTCATCAAAGCGATATGAAACTCGGAATCCAGCTCACTGAATACAATGCGGTTATTCATGATATTCTCTGCATTCATCTGATTTAAAAGAATATTCAGTCCGGCGATATCTTCTTCCGTTGCCCGTTCTACGATCAGTTCGCTCATAGATGTCTCGATCAGCTCTCTTGCCTCTATGATATCCTGAAACGGAATCGAACTATCCGTAAGCATCGTACTGAGTTTTCCCCGGAATTCCCTCTCATCCGGATGTTTTACATAATGTCCTTTACCCGGTTTGATCTGGACATATCCTTTTTCATTCAGAACCTTTAATGCATCCCGCACTACTGTACGGCTCACACCGTACTCTTCTGCCAGTCCACGTTCGGATAAACGATCATCATCTTTTAACACACCCTTTTTTATCTGTGAAACAAGATCATCTGAAATACTTTCATATAATAATCCAGCCATATCATCGTCCTCCTTTTTTATGCGTGAACACTGGTTCATGTAACTCAATTGACTATCAATTATAGCTTTATATAACTATGATGTCAATTTCTTTCCCACCTCATTTACCGTTCCTTTTCTGCCAGTTCTGTCTACATAAAACCGCAATACGGAACCTGGCAGACACCACTGTGAAGCCATTTGACCAATGTAATAAAATCGAATACCGGTAAGCCTGTCTCTGCCTGTACCGCCCATGCATAAGGCGGCATATCTGAACATTCCAGCAGGATCGCACCCACATCCGGACATTCTTCTACTATCTCCTTTGCTTTCGCGACCACTTCATCCTGAACAACACCATTGTCAAAATCTCCACGCTGCTCAATGATACAGGAAAACTCCGGTTCTTTTCCCAATCCTTTTATGACCAGACGATCCTGCAGTTCCTTACTTACACCACAGGCAGCAAATAAATGTTCACTGATCGAGTCTGCCGATGCCGTCAGTACGCCGATCTTCTGACCCGGTTTTAACAGTGCCTGTATCCATGGAAGCTGAACCAGACTTGATACACCAACCGGAACATTACAATCTGCAGCAAGTCTGTCCTGAAAATTACCAAAGAAGCCACAGGCACCACTGATCGCGCGTACGCCTTCCCGCTCCAGCTCCTTACAGGCTGTAAGTATGGATTCATACAGATAATCACCTGAACGAAACAACAATTTATCTACATCAAGTCCCTTTACAGCCTTTAAGCGGACAGGGAATTCATATGTATAGCCATTTACTACATTTCCGGGAACATAGGGATACCAGACATCTTCTATATATATAATACCGATCGGAAAGCCGGCAATATTCTGTCCTTTTTTTACGCCCACCCGGACACGATTATTGGTTTTCGTCATATAACCATACTTCATACTATCCATAGACTATCTCCTCCTGTTTCTTATTATGATCTATCCTGCACAAAAGGAATCGTACGATCATCCATCTTCTTAATTCAAATGAGAAAATCTTGCAAAATCGAGCTGACTGATATCAAAATCCGTATCCTCACCTAATACAATATGTGCCATCTGTTTTCCGGTAAATGGAGAATAGCAGATACCATCTCCTTCATGACCGGCCGCAATGTAATAGCCCGGAATGAAATCTACATCCGATACGATCGGAAGATCATCGATCGTATATGGACGAACGCCGGAGTAAACACGGATGCATTTGATATCTGCAAGTTCCGGATAAAACTGCAGTGCACGTTCACTGATCGCTTTCATTGTCTCGATCTCAGAACGGATATCAAATCCACGGAACAACCGGTTACCACCGACCAGGTGATTATGATTCGGTGTATATTCAAGATTAAATGCTATATTCTGCTCTTCTACCAGAGGACTTACGTTTCGTTTGAAATTGATACTGTCGAATTTGGAAAGCATATATCCATACTCAAGGATCTTATTGTTACATAAGCGTTCCGTCTGCTCTGTAACCAGATTGGTTCCCTTTCTCGGCTCGATTGGAATGGTAAGACCTGTCAATTTTCCTACTTCCGGCGCCCATACGCCTGCACAGTTAATGATCCGTTTCGTTTTAAAGGTTCCCAGATTGGTCTCTATGGACTCCACTCCGTTTGTTTTTGGATTTAGGTTAATCTTTGTTATATCACAATACGGATATGCTTCCAAACCAAGCTTCTTGCCTTCTTCCACAAAAGCAAAGCAGACTTTATATGGGCTGACTGCTACACAGCCACTTGGCGGTGTATACAGTGCTCCATATATATTTTTATTAATATGAGGCTCCATCTTACAGAGTTCTTCATTTTCAACCATGCGCAGCGGATATCCATCCGCATTCTGTTTATCACAATATTCTTTTGCTGCCTTGAATTCCGGTTCTGTTTCACAGACATACAGGCAGCCTTTTCTTTCAAAGTCAAAATCAAAATCAAATCTGGCAGCCAGTTCTTCATAATAATCAATACTGTACTGCCCCATTTTTGTTCCAATACCGGGCAGCTTATCACAGATCAAACCAACCGCATCGCAATGACTGGATGATCCACTGGCAATATCTCCTCTCTCCAGAATCGCTGTTTTCAGCCCTCTCTCTGCCAGATGATATGCTACACTTGTACCAATTGCACCGGCACCGATAACAACCGCATCAAATTCCTTTGCCATAGCCGCATCCTCCTTTTCCTGTATGATTTCTTTATTCCACAATTCCTTTTGCCAGCTCGCCAAATGTTACCGGTCGGATCGGCGGTCTTGCTGACGATGTTCCAACTTCCCATGGAGCACAATGAAGCTCCTGTGCCAGGATCTGCTGAACCATTTTCTCACAGGTTCTTCCCTGACAAAGTCCCATGCCTGCACGAACTCTCCGTTTCACGCCAACAACATCTCTGGCTCCTTCTTTGATTGCTTCCTTTATCTCTGCTACGGTAACTTCCTCACACCGGCAGACGATCATATCATCACTAAAATATTCTCTCATCGGATTCCGCCTCCTCTTCTATACCGGAAGTCGTTTCATACTTCTGACTTCATCTGCAAATTCTTTTGGAATCTCTATGGTTACAACAGGTGTATGATCAAATGCCGGAGGATTTAACACCTTTACAACCTTTGCATCACACACGATCTCGCCCTTTCTGTTAACTGCTTTTACTTCCATGCCAGCCTCCGGAAGCGGCATGTATTCATATGGAAATCCTATCGTTGCGGTCTGCTCGGAATATGCTTTATTTACAATAAAGATCGCAAGACCGGGACACTTCGATACACAGACACCACAGCCCGTACATTTATCATGTTCCATTATTGGAAGATTGGTGATCGGATCACCTACATGGATCGCACCAAATTTGCAAGCAGCTTCGCAGGGATTACACGGAATCTCCTGTACACATTCAATGACCGCAACCGGTCCTTTTGCATATCTGTCATCATCCGGAAGCTTCTGAATTCCTTTCAATTCGTCATATTCCAGATACCCATTTTCTATCAATGCCATATTCTACACATCCCTTCTTATCAATATCCACTAATCTAACGGTATCGGCATACCCACACGGTCTTCATATTCTTTCAGGATATTCTCTTTCTCCTGCTGGCGTCTGACACCAAATGGACCCATTCGAAGTGCTTCCAGTCTGTCCCAGATCTCCATTCTCTGACGTTCTGCGTCCTTATGGGAGATCAGTCCCAGAGATTCGGCTGCGGACACACCTGCGATCTTTCCTTCTTCCAGTGCTGTATTCGCCTCTTCTACGCCGGTAGCATCTCCTGCAACATACACACCTTCTTTGGATGTCTCCATTTTGTCATTATGTAAAGGAATAAATCCTCCAAACGGACCATTAAAGGTCAGTGTACATTTTGACAGCTTTGCCACATCCGTAGCAGGCTTTAATCCTGCACCGATCGCCACGGTATCTGCTTCCAGCGTTTCTTCTGTTCCGGGGATCGGCTGGAATTTATCATCAACCTCTGCGATCACTACCTTACACACACAACCGGTCTCATCCGGAATTGCTTCTACCACTGTATGCTTTGTATAGATCGGAACTCCGGCTCTTCGGATCTTTGCTGCATGAACAGCATATCCTCCGATCTTCGGCGCTGCCTCGATCAATGCAACAACATCACAGCCTGCCTGCATAAGCTGGTAAGATACGATCAGACCAACATTTCCACTTCCAACCATAACGATCTTCTTACCCGGCTTTACATGATTGACATTGATCATCGTCTGTGCGGCACCCGCTCCCATAACTCCGGGAGTTGTCCAGCCTTTAAACCGTACAACATTTTCACTTGCTCCGGTCGCTATGATCATCTTCTTGGCCTTTAAGGTTATGATCTCTTTCTCTTCTCCATCGCATCCTTTTTCAATGCCGATCAGACCACCCGGGAAAACACCCATTACGGTACTCTGCAGCCAGATCTCTACACCTGCATCTTCTGCTTCTTTTAATAACTGTGTTCCTATATCAAATCCTCTGGTTCCCGACCGGTGCGCACTGGAACCAAAGAACTTATGGATCTGTTTAAATAACTGTCCGCCCGGTTTCATATTCAGATCAACTAATAACACATCAGCCCCTGCCTTTGCAGCTTCAATGGATGCTGCAAGTCCTGCCGGGCCGGCTCCTACAACAACTATATCTCTTTCTATCATATCAGCACCCTCCTTTAGACAGACCATCCTGGGTCTGGATCACCATACCTGCTTTTACCGGGGTAATGCAGGTACGAACATTTGCCTGTCCATCTACGATCATGGAACAATCAGAGCACTGTCCGATTCCACAGAACAGGCCTCTCGGTTCGTGTCTTTTTACTGTATATCTGTTCACTCTTATCCCGCTTGCTAAAAGTGCTGAAAGGATCGGTTCTCCTTCATATGCAGGGATCGTTTTTCCATCTACGGTAATTTCTACCAGTTTTCCATTATTTTCCACATCTAAAATACAATGCTCATCAACTCTTAAGGACATAACCACACCTCTTTCATCAAGAGAGGATGTGGAATGGAACCTGTCCATTCCATCCTCTGTTTTTTATAAAAGATCCTGCACCCTTACAGGATTACTGCCGTAAACTCCATTTCAACCAGACATCCGTCGACCATCTTTACACACTGTGTACAGCATCGTGCCGGAAAATCTCCCTCTTTAAAATACTCTTTGTATACTGCATTCATTTCAGGGATCAATTCAATATCCGCAATATAGATGGTTACTTTTGCAACATCATCCATGGATGCGCCTGCTGCTTCCAGTACTGCTTTTGCATTTTCCATAGTCGCCTTTGTCTGCTCTGTAATACCACCTGCAACCATCTCTCCAGTCACATCGGTACCGATCTGTGTTGTGAAGATAGTGTTTCCCATCTTAACGCCAAGTGCATATGGACCATGGCATTCTCCGCATTTTTCTGATGTAATCTGTGTTCTCATAATTGTGTCCTCCTTGAAATAATAATTTTTGTATATCTTGCATCTATATTCTGTCACGCATCTGCGTGCAACAGCCATTTACTTAAAGCTCAAACTCAACATCTTTATTTACAAGTGATGTAGGAACAACATTTTTGCTCAACCGCATGACTAACTGTTCCAGACAACGTTTCCGTCCATCATAGAATGAATCTTCTGAAACAAATGCGGCATGTGGTGTTATGACCGTATTCTCCAGTTCAAACAGATCACTAACTTCATTTGTCTCATCCTCTATAACATCAATCGCCGCTCCTTTGATCCAGCCTTCTTTCAATGCTTTGACCAAAGCCGGTTCATCTACTACAGAACCTCTGGCTGTATTGATCAGGAATGCCTCCGGCTTCATCAGCCTCAGCTCTTTTTCTCCGATCAGATGCCAGGTTACATCCGGGATCAACGGACAATGCAGTGATACAAAATCCGATGTCTTTAACAATTCTTCTAAAGTATCCGCCTTTTCACATCCAAACCCTGCCAGATATTCTGCTGATTTTGTAGGAGCATATACCAGAATGTTCAATCCCATAGCCTTTAATATCGGAACCATTTTCTTTGGTATTTCTCCGAAGAAGACAAGTCCGATCGTTTTACCTGTGATCCGGTATGTCTTATAACCAAGCAGTGGATCCCATTTTCCTGCCCGGACCGTCTTGTCATAAAATGTGATCTTTCGTACCAGATCGATCAAAAATCCAATAGAATGGAGTGCCACTTCCTCTGCACAGAAGCCCGGTATATTCGTTACACAGATCCCACGTTCTGTAGCCGCCGGAATATCAACCGAATTATATCCAATCGACTGTAATGACACGATCTTCAGATTCGGCGCTGTATCCATAACCTCACTGGTTACTTGTTCGTACTCAACGACCAGACCATCCGCACCGGAATCTCTGACACAGTCGGCAAAATCTTTGGTATGATCCGGATCTTTGATCTCGATCAGTTCCAGATCATCGATCCCCCATTCTTTTAATAATTCATTTTCATAATCCAAATTATCATCTATATTGAAATATAAAACCTTTGCCATATGCATCCCTCCTTTTATTCATATAACTCGGCAATAGAAGCTTCCACGATACCAACACCCTCATCAATTTCTTCTTTTGTAACATTTAACGGTGTTGCAAAACGCATTCCATTTCCATGCACTCCACAGTTCAAGGTTAGCATGTGCCGTTTAAAACAACCGGCCTTAACCTTCTGCCAGATCTCCGGTGCAGGTGTTCCATCTTCATGACAAAATTCGATCGCTATCATCAGACCTACACCACGGACATCATATACCACCGGATATTTTGCCTGTACAGCCTTAAGCTTTTCCATCAGATAAGCGCCCATCTCATTTACATTTTTTAGTAATGTTCCATCTTCATACTGATCCAGAACCACACATCCGGCTGCCGCTGCTACAGGGTTTCCGCCAAATGTTGTTCCATGTGTACCAACCGGCCAGCGCTCTGCTATATCCGGTCTTGTGATGCAGGCACTCATTGGAAGTCCTCCGGCAATTGCTTTACCCACTGTCATGATATCCGGTACTACATCAAAATGCTGGCTTGCCCACATCTTTCCGGTTCTGCCGTAGCCTGCCTGAATCTCATCGAAGATCAACAGGATTCCATATTCATCACAGATCTTTCGTACCTCCTGTACAAATTCCTTTGGCGGTACAACGTATCCGCCTTCACCCATGACCGGTTCCATATAGATACAGGCAACATCATCCGGACTTACGATATAACGAAGAAGCTTCTTTAATTCAAATAATGCATACTCTCCACGCTTATCCGGTGCAATCTCCGGTGGACAGAGATCTCTTCCGGGATATGATGTAAAATAAACACTTCCCATTAAGCCTGCGTAATGTCTTCGATATTTTGAATTCGATCCTGTTATGGATGTTGCTCCACAGGTTCTGCCATGGAAGGAACCCATAAATGCAATAACAGAACTCCTGTTTGTATATGCCATAGCCATCTTTAAAGCACTGTCTGTTGCCTCAGCTCCACCATTTGTAAAGAAAATGGATGTTAAGCCCTCCGGTGTCACCCCTGCTAATTTTTTTGCAAGTGTCAGTGTTGACTCATAATTGACCAGATTGAAGGATGCATCAACAAGATCATCTGCCTGCGCTTTGATGGCTTCTACGATTGGTGGATAGTTATGTCCCAGAGCATTTACTGCAATACCCTGAACAAAATCAAGATATTTTTCACCATTTACATCCCAGAGATAACAGCCTCTGGCTTTTTTTGCTACAAGATCTGTCTGCTTGGCAAAAACCGGATTTAAATACTGTTTGTAATCTTCAAATTTCATTACTTCTGACATATGTTTATCCTCCTTTTTATTACCGGTCATATACTGACCGTTCTATATAGAAAAGCATCTGTACTGATAATGCTCTTCGTTCATAATGAGTAACCCTATCGGTTTGCTTTTTCCAGAATATCATATACATCCTGCTCCCGGACTTTAACCGGATTTACAGCTAATAACCGATATCCCATCGTTCCTTCAACAATCTTTGGGAACATATCCGGTGTTACCGGTATAGCCAGTTTGGATAAAGAATCAGGTATTCTCAGATCCTCGGATAACTGCTTTACAGCCTTTATAGATAATGCTGCCGCATCCCGGATCGACAATCCTTCTGTCTTTTCTCCTAACAGTTCTGCTATCTTCGCAAATTTCTTCGGATTTCCTTTCACATTAAGCTCCATGACGTAAGGGAGTATCAACGAATTAGCGATTCCATGTGGGGTATGTGCGATTCCGCCCATCGACTGAGAGATACCATGTACCGCCCCAAGCCCGGCATTTACCATAGCTGCTGCTGCAAGTACACTTGCAACCGCCATATTACTCCTGGCCTCTATATCTGCAGGTTTATACATCGCTGTCCTGATGTATTGCCCGATCATACGAATCGCTGTCTCTGCATACATATCACTGATCGGTTCCGCATTTAAAGATACATATGCTTCAATCGCATGTGTCAGAGCATCCATACCTGTACTTGCCGTGATCATAGGCGGCATTCCAATATGCATGACCGGATCGATGATCGCTGCTAACGGCATCAGATATTCATGTGTCACAGACAGTTTAATATCATTCTGATTATCTGTGATAACACTGGCTGCTGTTACCTCACTGCCACTTCCTGCAGTCGTTGGTATTGCGATCAATGGAAGTGGGCGATTTGTAACTTCTTTTGTGCCGCCAAACAGATAATCTCTGACAGAACCTTCATTTGTCACCAGCATACACATCGCCTTGCTCGTATCAATGGAGCTTCCTCCACCAACTGCAACAACGCCATCAGCACCACTATCTTTTAATATCTGTGCAGCTTCATCAACAGCCTCGATCGGTGGATCTGCCTCTGCATGATCAAATAATACATAGTCTGTTTCATCGGCATCCAGTTTTCGGATCAGCTTCTGAAAAGATTCTGTTCCCGCAATTCCCGGATCCGTTACGATCATAACTTTTGTAATCCCATAGGATGTCAGTACATCCTTCAGTTCCGTTGCGGCATTTTCTCCAAAGTAAATCTTAGTTGGAAGCTTGAAAATATAATTTTTCATTGCACGACTCCTTTCTGTTATAATCCAAGATATGATTTCTGTATCTGGTCATCCTGTTTCAGTTCCTTTGACAAACCGGAATTGATGATCTGTCCTACTTCTACGATATATGCCCGATGAGATGCAGTAAGTGCCATCTGCGCATTCTGTTCTACGAGTAAGATCGTTGTATGCTGTTCCCGGTTAATTTTCTTTATAATGTGAAAGATATCTTCTACAATAACCGGTGCAAGTCCCATGGATGGTTCATCCAGCAATAACAGCTTTGGACGTGCCATCAATGCCCTTGCCATTGCAAGCATCTGCTGCTCGCCTCCGGATAATGTACCACTGACCTGACTTCTTCGTTCTTTTAATCTTGGAAATAATTCATATACCCATTCCTTATCCCGCCGGATCTCCGCTTTATCCTTTCTGAGGTATGCACCCAGATCAATGTTCTCTGATACAGTCAGAATAGGGAAAATACCTCTGCCCTCCGGAACCTGTGAGATTCCCCTGCCAACCAGTTTGTGAGCTTCTTTTCCTGCTATATCTTCACCGCAATAAAGGATCTGTCCACTTTTTGGTTTCAATAAACCGGATATTGTATGCATGGTAGTTGTCTTTCCTGCTCCATTCGGACCGATCAAGGCAACAACTTCACCCTCCTCCACATGAAAGGAGATCTCTCGAAGTGCAGGAACTACTCCATAACTAACCGATAAGTCTTTGACTTCTAAAATTCTTCCCATTCTCTACACCTCCAGTCTATGCATCCTCATCTTCATCCTTAAATTCACCACTTCCCAGATAAGCCTGTATTACCTGTTCATTTGCCTGTATCTCAGCCGGAAGTCCCTCTGCAATCTTCTGTCCATGATCTAATACGATGATCCGGTCTGATATCCCCATAACAAATTTCATATCATGTTCAATGATCAGAACATTGATTCCCATTGTTCCTGTTATGTGCTTGATAACAGATGTCAGTTCGTCCTTTTCAAAATTATTCATTCCTGCTCCGGGTTCATCTAACAGCAATAACTTCGGCTCTGTCGCAAGGCCTCTTGCAATTTCAAGCAGTCTCTGTTTGCCATATGGCAGATTTGTTGCAAATTCATCCTCCATATCTAAAAGTCCCACGATCTCCAGAAGCTTTTCACATTCTGTTACAACTTCTCTTCTGACTTTATTTGCACGTCCGGGAGTAAATACCGCCTTCAACAGTTTTTCTTCTTTGCACTTTGGATGTGCGATCAGTACATTCTCAAGCACTGTCATACTCTTGATCAACCGGATATTCTGAAATGTCCTTGCTATTCCAAGACGGTTTCTCTCATATGCTTTTACCTTCGTTATATTCTTTCCATCAAAGAAGATACTTCCGGATGTTGCTTTATAGACACCAGTCAATAAATTGAACAAAGTTGTTTTTCCGGCACCATTTGGACCGATCAGAGAAAGGATCTCTCCTTTCTTCTGTGCCAGATTGACACTGTCAACGGCAACCAGACCGCCAAAACGAATGGTAGCTTCTTTTGTTTCTATGATATAATCGCTCATATGTCATACCATCCTTTCCCTATGCCTTTACCTGTTTCTCTTTTTTATGTCCCTTAATACTTTCAAATGCTCTGATCTTATATTCATTTCTTAAACGTTTGCTTCTGCTCCAGATTCCCTCCGGACGGAAGATCATCATCAAGACCATTGCGGCTCCATAGATAACCATACGATATTCACTGAATGCCCGTAACACTTCAGGAAGCGCAGCCAGAATCGTGGCTCCCAGAAGTGATCCCGGTATACTTCCCATACCACCAAGTACAACCATGGATACCATATTGATCGACTCTTTATATGCAAAGCTTGTTGGGGAGATCATACCCATATAGACTGCATAGAAGCTGCCTACCAGAGCTGCCATTCCACCGCCAATACCAAATGCCCATATTTTATATTTCTTTACATTTAGTCCAATAGCTGTTGCTGCGATATCATCTTCATTTACAGTCATCATCGCCATTCCAAAGCCTGAATTGTTCAAACGTTTCATAAAGATAATAAAGATCGCCAGCATGATCGCTGCAAAATAGAGATACATGTCCTTCCCCTTGATCGTGATCCCGAACAATACCGGATCCGGTATCCTCGGAATACCCGCAGGGCCTCGTGTGATCCCTACTGCATTTGTCAGTACCAGTCGAAAGACCTCTCCGAAACCAAGTGTGATAACTGCAAGATAATCACCTCTGAGTTTCAGTGTCGGCCAGCAGAGAAGCATACTGAACAATGTTGTTGCAATCACACTGATCAACGTCGCAAGGAAAAAATTCATGTTTACATTCATCATCAATAATGTAGTAATATAAGCACCCATTCCGTAAAAACATACATGTCCAAGAGAAAACTGACCGGACCATCCGATGATCAGGTTCAGACTTAAGGTCAGACAACAGTACATACAACAAAGGATCACGATGTGCAGGGAATACTGATTACTGACCACATAAGGAAGTCCGATCACGATACCTACCAGTATGAACAGAAGAATGAGTTTCTGGATCTTATTCAAATGGATATTTTTTAATTTCTGAAATAATGCTTTTCCTTTTGCCATATCTCATTCCTCCTTATACTTTATCAATATGTTTTGCACCAAGGATACCGGATGGGCGGATGATCAGTATAATGATCATGACCAGGAATGCAAATGCATCACGATAACTGGATGATATATAAGCTGCACCAAGACTCTCAATAATACCGATCGTAAATCCACCGAGTACAGCACCCGGTATGGAACCAATGCCTCCAAGAATGGCTGCTGCAAATGCTTTCATGCCAAGCAGGTACCCCATCGTCGGATAAACTGCATTATAATAATTACCTACCAGAATACCTGCAACACCTGCCATGAATGCACCTAAGCCAAAGGTTGATGAGATGATCACATTTGTATTGATACCCATAAGCTTTGCATTCTCAATACTGACAGAACATGCCCGCATCGCAATGCCCATCTTTGTTTTATAAACGAGAAAATATAAGATGATCAGCATTCCGGCCGTTACTGCCAGAATTAAGATCTGCATCGTAGTAATACTGAATGTTCCGATCGATAAAGATTTTGAATCAAATGCTTTAAACTGTTTGGATCCGGTTCCAAAGATCAGCTGTGCAAGATTCTGTAAAAATGTCGACATACCAAGTGCACTTACCAATACCGCCATTCTCCGGTTACTTGACTTGATCGGGCGGTAAGCTAAACGCTCAACGCCCATACCAAGTAATGCTGTAAAACTGGCTGCCAGAAATACCATTGCCAGAACCGGCATGTGAAGTGCTGTTGTTAACAGCATACCGATAAAGGTTCCGAACATCAGTACATCCGCATGTGCCCAGTTAACGATCTGTAACACACCATAAACCATTGAATATCCAAGTGCGACCATGGCATATATTCCACCGATTATGACACCGTTTAATAAATGCTGGAGAAACATATGACCGCCCCCTTTTCTATTCCACCAATGTAAATGCACCATCTTTGACCTGAAGGATCAATTCTGCCTTTGAACTGTCACAGTTCTCAAAATGATAGGTTCCGCAGACACCTTCGTATGTAAGTGCTTTGATCTGTTCATTGATCTTATCTCTGGTTATATCACCATCGACATTTTTCATTGCTTCGATCAATATGCTGGCTGAATCGTATGCACTGGCTGCCCAGTTTCCCGGTTCATAGCCATATTCTGCCTCAAATGCTTCTACGAATTTTTTCGCTTTGTCCGAAACATTGACATCAAATTCACCCTGAACATAAATCCCTTCAACGGATTTTCCGTAATCCAGAAGTGCCGGTGCATAAGCTCCGTTTCCTCCAAGCACAAAGAGATCACCACATCCATAATCTGATTTCTGCTCATTGATCAATCCGATCTCAGTTACACATCCTCCAATGAAGATTGCCTCTGCACCGGAACCGGAGGTTGCTGTTAACTGTGTACTGAAATCAACGGTTTCGCCGTATACAAAGGTCTGTGTCGTTACAATGTCCAGTCCGATTTCCTTACATTTTTCTTCAAATGCCTCTGCAATACCAAGTCCGTAATCATCATTTTCATAGAAAAGTGCAACCTTCTTGATTCCCTGATCCTGCATGAATGTCGCTGCCGACTCACCAACGAATGAATCATTTGGAGCTGTTCGATAGAAATAATCACTGCTGCCTGTCAACTGAGGAGTTGTTGCAACCGGACTGAAATTAGGAATTCCGGCATCGTCATAAATATCTACCTGTGCAAGTGCACATGAACTGTTATAGGAATGAATAACTCCCATAATATCGTCGTTATCTGCAAATTTGTTACCGATCGCTGCTGCCGAGGTTGGTGCACCTTCATCATCTTCTGCCACCAGCTCTATCTTTTTACCGTTGATACCGCCTCCATCGTTTGCTTCCTTGATTGCCAATTTGATCGCATCCAGACATGTTTTTCCATCCGGTGCGATGGTACCTGTCTGTGGGAATGCTGCACCGATCGAGATTGTATCCGATGAACTCTTTCCACATCCTGTAAAAAATGTGCTTATCATTGTTGCTGTTAATATACCTGCCAGAATTTTTTTACCATAACGTTTTCTCATAATGATTTCCTCCTTGCTTTCAGCTAATTAGTTTCATGTTTTATCATGACTGCCGGAGTACTTAATTGGCACATGATACAAATAATCATCATGACTGATTCCAGTCATATTACATTAGTACCTGTTACTTCATTTTCTCATCCATAGAGTTGAAACGTTTCTATAGAATTTTCAGAATTGCCTTCGGGAAATGACCCAAACAAAACGACGCATACTTTTTTCAAATATGCGCCGTTGCATTAGATAAGATTAATCTTAAATCATCAGTTGTGTGGTATTACCAGTTATACCAGATTTATGTCCCACATGATACATCCGCAATTTCTGCTTGTCAACCATTTTTTTTAATACCTTAAAAGATTAAGTCAAAATACGACTTTTTAGAATTTTATATTGAATTTATTTTCCAATGTTTCTATGATCAGATCCACACATTTCTCTCTGCCTAAGAAACCGGAATTAAAGCAGACATCATAGTTTACAGGATTTCTCCAATGCTTTCCTCCCGAATAATACTTATAATAGTCAGACCGGTATTTATCCGTTTTTACGATCAGACGGGATGCTTCTTCCTCACTTACACCCATTCGCTCTTTGATCGAAGCAATACAGTCTGCCATAGGTGCATCTATAAATACCTTCAAAACATTGGGATAGTCTTTCAGAATATGGTCTGCACATTTACCGATTATGATACAGGACTGGTTTTTCGCCAGTTCTTCTATAATCTCTTTCTGTATATTGAACAGATTATTATCATGTGTGAATTTTCTGTCCGACGGTTCTACCGCATAATCTTTTGGAACGGATTTCATAACATTGACCAGATAGCTGCCCTTCAGACGCTCATCACGCTCAACAAATAATGCCTTGTTAATTCCACTTTTTTCAGATGCCATTGCCAGAATCTCTTTTTCATAACATGGAATTCCCAGTTTCTTTGCAAGCGCAACCGATATTGCCTTACCACCACTTCCAAATCCTCTTGCTACAGTAATTACATAATTATCCATAACCGCTTCCTCCTTTTTGACGCGCATACAGACGTTTCAGGAATGATGATACATTCTGTGCAATCCATCTGCACAGCCTGATGGTTTATGATTTCATGATCTGTCCACGCTGAATTTAATATTCATCCGGTACAAGTACCTTTTCAATCTCTGCGATATAGTATCTGTGATAATCTTTATCCGGATATACCTTTGCTCCCTCTTCCGGGTCTGCAAATGTAGCAGGATCAATATCTCCTTCACACATTTTTCTGCAAATGAGGGTAATGCCTGCCTCTTTGATAACCGGAACATCACCATAGTAATCAAGGGTGATTCCTGCTTCTGCAAACTTATCTTCTACATCCTTACCGGATGTTCTTCCGCAATAGGTCAGTGCCTTTCTGTATTCTTCCGGAAGCACACAAACGGAAAATTCCTTCTGTTCATCGATAAACTGCTTCGTATATCTCTGTGGACGGATATAGATTGTTATAACAGGCTTTGACCAGAACTCACCAAATGAACCCCAGCTTACTGTCATTGTATTTGCTTTCTCATGATCACCTGCAGTTACAAGTGCCCACTTTTTGTTGATCATTTCGATCAGATTTCCTTTTAATTCTTCTGCTTTGATTTCTTTCATCTTGATAATACCTCACTTTTCTGATCACTCAGTTCCTGAAGTGTTTTCTGTAGCAGGAATATATCCCTGATACAATAATGAGGCACTGATCATTCTCAATACCTCATTGCAAAATCGTATGGTACACTGGTATTACCAGTTGTTTTTTGGCTCATTATACCATCCGTTTTTGTTTTGTCAAATAACATCGTTTCAGAAACAAATCGTTTTTTATTACTTTTAAACACAGGTTTTATAATATATGAAATTATTTTCAACCTTATGCTTTTCTTTTTTTATAATATTTTTTACATAATTTAGCTATCAGATATCATAACTTTATTTTTGTTTTTTATAGCAGTCTGCCTGTTTTTATTCTGTGGTCTGTCTGTTTACAGATCAAACACACCCTGACCATACCGTTTAAACTGCATCATCATCTCATGGGTTAGGCTCAGATGTTCCCCATAGTCCGGGATCTGCTCACGCTCCACCCATTCGCCGCTTGCAAGTTCTTTATGATCGACGGTCAGTTCCAGTCCATGTTCATCCGACTTTTTCCTGTCTGCCTGACAGAAGAATCCCATCAGCAAATTGCTGTCAAATCCCCATGGCTGTGATTTGTAATACCGGATATTCTTAACCGGTATTCCGACTTCCTCCATTACCTCACGCCGAACCGTTTCCTCTACCGTCTCACCGATCTCCGTAAAGCCGGCGATCAAGGCATATCGTTTATACTCTCTTGCTGCATAAGTCGTAAGAATGATACGGTCGCCATCTGTCACCCCGACAATTACTGCCGGTGCGATCGTTGGGAAGATCAGATGTCCGCAGGACGGACAACGCAGCATCCGTTCTTTCTCATCCGGGATCACAGGAGTTCCGCAGGTCCCACAAAAACGGTTCATCGAATACCACAGGTGCAGATGCCATCCGGTTGCCGCCGCAAGCACTTCTTCCTTTGGCTTACAGCTTCTGGTCTTATACATACTCCGGTATTCATAACCGGGGATTTCCAGACGATCTCCCAAATTTATATCAGCTGCTCTATTAACCGATTCTTCAGCATAATGAGTCTCTGTTATACGGGCAGGCTCTTGCGGCCGATACAGAAAATACTGTCTGTCATCGATCACAAACAGATATGTCAGATCAGCCCGCCATGATACATCCTGTCTGATCGAATCATTTATTCCTGTATAGCTTCTATATTCCGAAACAGTGAGCCAGACCAGCTCATGCTCATCCTCCACCTTTTTTGCAAGAATCTGTTTCTCGGAAAATGCTAGGATCACATCATCATCCTTCGGTGGTTTTCGATATACATATTCATTATGAAACCGTTTTGGTTCTATATCCTGTATCATCTACCTATACCAGACAGGCTGTCTGATACGATATGAAAAACATCTGTATTATCAGTGCTTTTATATGCGGATCAGACAGCCTGTTTCTTTCTTTTTGAATTTATACCATGAACCGTTTCTGTCGGTACTGTCGTTTCGATTCATGTATGGACACATAGTTATGTCTCTGTTATTACTTCTTTAACTGAGCCAGACGTTCTTCAACCTGGGCTTTCATTTCTGTATATTTTGCAAGCTTGGCTTTTTCTTCTTCTACCTTGGCAGCCGGTGCTTTATCTACAAATTTAGGATTTGCAAGCATACCGGATGCACGCTTGATCTCTCCAGCCAGACGACCGGATTCTTTCTCCAGACGCTCGATCTCTTTGTCGATATCAACCAGCTCTGCAAGTGGAATATAGAGTGCTGCATCATGGATCAAGGTAGATACCGCATTCTCATCGATACCATCCTTGTTATCCTGAATAAATACCTCACTTGCATATCCAAGTGTTGCAAAGAAATTCTTTGATGCTTCAAAGATATCACGGATCTCACTCTTGGCAGATACTACATATACAGTTGCTTTCTTGCTTGGTGGTACATTCATACCGGTACGCAGGTTACGGATCGCACGAACCGCAGCCTTGATCGTATCAACTGCATTTTCATCCTGCTTGAAGCTCCACTCATCTTTATATACAGGCCAGTCAGAGATCATGATAGATTCTTCCTCATCCTGAATATTACAGAAGATCTCCTCTGTGATAAATGGCATATATGGATGCAATAATTTCAGTGCCTGAATCAGAACAGTCTTTAATGTCCAGAGGGCTGCTGCCTTTGTCTCGTCTGCATCATTGTAAAGTCTAGGCTTAACCATCTCGATATACCAGTCACAGAATTCTTCCCAGATGAAATCGTATACCTTGGATACTGCGATACCCAGCTCGTATTTCTCCATGTTGTCTGTCATCTCAACTGCCAGATCATTGACCTTGGATAAGATCCAGCGGTCAGCGATCGTCAGATCGGATAATTTTACATTTGAGAAATCAGCCTTTTCCATATTCATCATAATGAATCTGGACGCATTCCAGATCTTATTTGCAAAGTTTCTGGAATTCTCTACACGCTCCCAATAGAAACGCATATCATTTCCCGGTGCATTACCTGTGATCAATGTCAGACGAAGTGCATCTGCACCATATTTATCAATAACCTCAAGCGGATCAATACCATTTCCAAGAGATTTGCTCATCTTTCGTCCCTGATCGTCACGAACCAGTCCGTGGATCAGAACATGCTTAAATGGGCTCTTTCCGGTCTGCTCCAATGCGGAGAATACCATACGGATAACCCAGAAGAAGATGATATCATATCCGGTTACAAGTACGTCAGTCGGATAGAAATATTCATATTCCGGTGTTTTCTTTGGCCAGCCAAGTGTTGAGAATGGCCAGAGTGCGGATGAGAACCATGTATCCAGTGTATCTTCATCCTGTGTCAGATGTGTGCATCCACATTTTGGACATACCGTTGGAACTTCTCTGGAAACGATCGTCTCATGACACTCATCACAGTAATAAGCCGGGATTCTGTGTCCCCACCAAAGCTGACGGGAGATACACCAGTCACGGATATTTTCAAGCCAGTGAATGTATGTCTTATCAAACTGCTCCGGTACAAATTCCAGTTCGTCGGTCTTGATCAGATCAAGAGCTGCCTGTCCCATTTCCTTCATACGGACAAACCACTGTGGCTTGATCATTGGCTCTACTGTTGTCTTACATCTGTCATGTGTTCCTACATTATGTGTATGTGGTACAACCTTTACAAGAAGACCTTCTTTTTCCAGATCTGCTACCATTGCTTTTCTTGCTTCATAACGATCCATGCCTGCATATTTGCCGCCCTTCTCGTTGATCGTAGCATCATCATTTAAAATATTGATCTCTTCCAGATTATGTCTCTTACCTACTTCAAAGTCGTTCGGATCATGTGCAGGTGTGATCTTTACACAACCTGTTCCGAATTCCATATCTACATATTCATCTGCGATAACAGGAATCTCTCTGTCTGTTAAAGGAAGCTTCAGCATCTTGCCAACGATATCCTTATAACGCTCATCCTTTGGATTTACAGCAACTGCTGTATCACCAAGCAGGGTTTCCGGTCTTGTCGTTGCGATCTCTACATATCTTCCCTCTTCTCCAACGATCGGATAGTTGATATGCCAGAAATGTCCTTCCTGCTCTACGTGCTCTACCTCTGCATCTGAAATAGATGTCTTACATACAGGACACCAGTTGATGATTCGGGAACCCTTATAGATATATCCCTTTTCATAGAGATTGACAAACACTTCCTTAACTGCTTCTGAACATCCCTCGTCCATTGTGAAACGCTCTCTGTCCCAGTCAGCAGATGAACCCAGCTTCTTTAACTGATTAACGATTCTTCCGCCGTACTCTTCTTTCCATTCCCATGCATACTTTAAGAAAGCCTCTCTGCCGATCTCTTTCTTATCAATACCTTCTGCCTTTAATTTCTCTGTTACCTTTACCTCTGTAGCGATTGCTGCATGGTCAGTACCCGGCTGCCATAATGCACTGTAGCCCTGCATTCTCTTGAAACGAATGAGAATATCCTGCATTGTATTGTCAAGGGCATGACCCATATGAAGCTGTCCGGTTACATTTGGAGGCGGCATAACGATCGTAAATGGTTTCTTACTGCGATCTACCTCTGCATGAAAATATTTCTTATCTTCCCATTTTCTGTACAGCCTGTCTTCTATGTCGGCTGGATTGTATGTCTTTTCCAGTTCTTTCATCTGTTCCATCCTTTCTTTTTTTATAGCATCTTTAGTGGAGCGTTTTTCCTTTACAGAATCCATCTTCTTACATAGAAAAAGCCCTTTGAAACATCTCTGCTTCAAAGGGCGTATCTTACGCGTTACCACCTTAATTTATCACTCATCTTATTCTGTAACGGGAACGACCCGGCGCATCCTACTAAACATTTCAGATGTGCTGCTCCAAAGCTACCTTCCCACAAATTTCCTCGAAAGACCTTTCAGCCTGTGGATCTTCCTCTCTGGCAGTTCCTTTATGGTACTCCTCTTTTTCCTTGCATTTATGCTGTTAAACTAAATCTCATAGTACAACAGAAGTCTTTCCAGTGTCAAGCGGTTTTAAACGTAATCTTGCTATTTTTCGTACATCAATACTCTTTCCCACGGCATAAGTGTCACACCATCATCCTCCGGGAAACATGTGCTCATCTGATTCGATATTACCTTTAACTTTTCCCGGATTCTTTCATAGCTGCTTTCATTTGCAATATAATCGTAGACATAATCAAATCCATCCGGATTGCACTCTGACCATATGCCTTCATCAAACCAACAGCCGGTGTAATTCATATGATTTTCGATAGCATGAAAGATCTCATGGTGGATCGTGCTGATATAGGAGGATTGGTCATTGATATCGATAACCAGAAATGTATTATTTTCCAGAGTATTCTGAACTCCGGCGGCAGTTGTAAGTGCCGTTTCATCAGTTCCTATGATCGCCCCTTCCAGATAGATCTTTAATATGCTTCCATAACCATCATCCAGATTCTTTAACATCCGGTCCGGATATTTCTTCAACTCATTCTTCAGGACTTCCAGTGACTGGGCAGTCAGAAGCGCATTGTCCGATGCCTCATACCGGTAGATATCCTTGCTGCATTCCGACACTTCATCAAATATATGTACTTCTACACCATTTTGATCTCCGATATCTTTTGCCTGCTGCCGCAGCTCCTGCTTCAGCTCATCGGACGGATGATCCAGATAACTCCATGGATAACGATAGCCTCTGGAATCACCGGAACTGCTGCGCGCATCATTCAGATCCCATATGTATACTTCCGGCTTTTGTCCGCTCGTTGAAAAGGCGAAGAAATTATATGTATCTATATAAGCATTCTGATCGATATAAATATAATTGTTGCCATCAAACGGAAATGTCACTGCAAGTCTGCTTTCACATTCACCGGTATCCACGTTATATATCTGGAACTGCAGCTTCTGTGTATTTGTCTCCTGCGACTGACCGGCACTGCCATACATCGCCAGACCATTTGCCACATCGCAGCCAACCTGAAAAGCACCTGTATTATCCGGAAGCAGGATTCCCATTCTGATATCCCCGCCTGTCATCTGACAGCCTGTTATCTGACCAACTATCATACCGATAGCCAGCGTTCCTGCCAGCCACCTGCCGATACCCTTTCCTGTAATTTTTTCTCATATATGCACCCCATTTCTATGCCCTTATTTAACTACCCCATGATGCCTTTAAATTGTTAATCAATCTGAATCCAAAAATCATCCTCTGCCATTCGTCCTTCCGTCTTTTCTATAATAAGATATGGGTCATAAAATGGGATTTCCAGATCTTCCAAAACCAACTTCATCTTATCTCTCGTCCTTGGGAAACAACGAGGCTCCAAAAATTCCTTATATTCCTCATAGGTAGGATAATCATTGTTTCCAAATGCACGAAACATAGTTTTATTTGTATAATTTTTTATCCTGACGATCCGGTTGCTTTCATCAACATCAATTAACGTACAAATCTCATTTTTATACATATACCACATTCGAACCGGCAATGTATGCTCTGGAATCCGCAACCGTTCAACATAAGCCGGATTCTCGTTTAACATTCGGATAAGAAGTACAAGTGGTCCTGTTATCTTCCCATTTGAAGTTTCCCATCGTTCAATCGTAGGCTTTGAACTTCCGATCAATTGTGCAAATTCTTTCTATGTCAATCCTAGTTTTTTACGAATCTGTTTTACCTCCTCTGCTGTCACATAAGGTTCAACTGCAAATTGTTCTTTCTGCATGACCACACCCCCTGTTTCTACATATATAATATGCTCATTTTCATTTCTTTCTAACAGAATATCATATGAAAATTTCTTTGCAAATAATAAAAACCATTAAAATGATGGTTTTTAATTGCTGTTTTACTATCATTTTAATGGTTTTGTATGTTGGTCAATTATTCACAATCATTATCCAAGGATCACTGCCTGCCCGGAGCTTAACTGTATACGGTTGCCATTTAAGCATACGTCATTCTTATTATCTAACAGAACCTGAAGCTTCGACTGCTCATTTGCAGTCAGCAGATCAACAGTAATATCTTCTCTGCCTACTTTGCCATGCCACCATTTTCTTTTCATTATAAAAACCTCCTGTGTTCCTTTTATACTGTCTGTATCTGTTCCACCATCGGATGTAGATACTCGTTCTTTTTTACACTTTAATTACAGTATGCGGAATACATAGAGGTTTTCTATCTTTAAATTGACTATTTTATTGTACTATTTTGACTTTTTACGGTATTCAGAAGGGGTCATGCCCTTCTCCTTTTTAAACCGTCTGATAAAATATCCGGTATTATCAAATCCACAGGCAGATGCAATATCTATAATCTTATCCTCTGTCTCTGCAAGTGCCGTCGCCGCTTTCTCCACACGGATCACATTGATATATTCAGTAATCGTTTTCCCGATATTCTTCTTAAAATACCGGCAGAAATACTGTTCATTCATATTGACCAGCTCTGCCAGTTCGGACAGACGGATCGATGAACTGTAATGCTCCCCGATGTATTGTAGCACTTTTTTCAGATTCTCTACTGTTCCGGATTCTTCCCTGCCTTCCCTGACCTGTCTTGTAAGCAGGTCATACTTATATGCAACTACGATCAATTCTAACATCTTTGCCTTGGTATTCAGATAGAACACATTTTTCTGTAGATTCCGTATCGGTTCTCCTGCCATATTCCTCTGTTGCTTCTGTCTAGATTTATCTGCCGCATCCCTTTGCAGATTCTGTGTCGATTTTTCTACTACAGTTCCTTGCGCTGTTCGAGAATCTGAATATTGTTTTTTCGCCATATCATATTCCTTCATCTGTCTAAGCATCTGTTCGATCTCTTTATAACAGGCACTTAATTCTTCAAATGCTGCATCCCCGCTCCGGCACAAAACAGGCATACGAAGCTTTCCTTCTGCAAGCGGGTCAAGCACCTTCGCCTCTGCTGCATCATATCGTTCAAAGCACAGGATATCAACAGGGAACACAACCGCACTTTCTACACCATCCTTTTCCAGAATCAATGCATGCAGTTCTTCCGGATGGATGCACATAAATGCCGGTGCATGAACCTGATACTCCTTTGTATTTACCCAGACCGAAAAATCGCCTTTTTGAAAATAGATCCATTCCATTTCCTCATGCCAATGTGGAACTACATGCCACTCATTTTCTCCATGCCACTCGTACAAAGCAACCGGATACTGCACCGTTCCATGTGTTCTATTCTCTTTTAACGATGTATTTGCCATTTCCTGCTTTTTCATACCTGACTATTCTTCTCCAATGATATGGCGGGCAACATAGACACCGCTGGCAGATGCATGGGACAACGAGTGTGTCACGCCACTGCCATCTCCGATCACATATAGACCCTTGTGGCAGCTTTCCAGATTCTCATCCAACTCCACTTCCATGTTGTAGAACTTAACCTCTACACCATATAACAAAGTATCGTCATTTGCCGTTCCCGGTGCTACCTTATCCAGTGCATAGATCATCTCCATGATGCCATCTAAGATACGCTTTGGAAGAACAAGGCTCAGATCACCCGGTGTTGCCGTTAAGGTCGGTGTTACCAGACCTTCTTCGATACGCTTCACGGTACTTCTTCTGCCCCGGACCAGATCGCCAAACCGCTGCACGATCACACCACCGCCCAGCATATTTGATAATCTTGCAATACTCTCACCATATCCATTACTATCTTTAAACGGTTCTGAGAAATGCTTGGAAACCAGAAGTGCAAAGTTCGTGTTCTCTGTCTTTTTCTCGTCACCCTCATAACTGTGTCCGTTTACAGTGATGATACCATTTGTATTCTCATTTACCACGATTCCATTTGGATTCATACAGAAAGTTCTGACATTATCTTCGAATTTCTCTGTACGGTATACGATCTTGCTTTCGTATAATTCATCAGTCAGATGTGAGAAGATAACCGCCGGAAGCTCCACACGGACTCCGATATCGACACGATTGGATTTTGTAGGGATCTCAAGTTCCTTACATACCTTTTCCATCCATTTGCTTCCGCTTCGTCCAACGGATACGATACATTTCTCACAGTCAAATTCACCTTTGCCACAGATGATACGATAGCCGCCATCAATAATCTGCACCGTATCAACCGGTGTATCAAAATAGAAATCCATATGATCCTTCATCCGGTCATACAGATTCTGAAGAACAACATAGTTGATATCTGTTCCCAGATGACGAACGGACGCATCTAAAAGCTTCAGCTTGTTCTGAAGACAGAGCTTCTTGAACTTCGTTCCGGCGGTTGAATAAAGCTTTGTTCCTTCGCCACCATTTTCCATGTTGATCTCATCCACATACTTCATCAGATCAACAGCCTTCTGCTTGCCGATATATTCATACAGTGTTCCACCGAAATCATTTGTAATATTGTATTTTCCATCTGAGAATGCACCGGCTCCACCAAATCCACACATGATCGAACAATGCTTACAGTTAATACAATTCTTGATCTTATTGCCATCGATCGGGCATTTTCTATTTTTTAAAGTATATCCTTCTTCAAATACAGCGATCTTACATTCCGGTTTCTTCTTCATCAGTTCATATGCCGCAAAGATTCCTCCAGGGCCTGCACCGATAATAATCACATCATACTTCATACTCAACTTTACCTTTCATTTATCAGACAAGCTGATTCCGGAATTCATCTTTTAATTCCGATAAGATCGTATCCATACGCCTGTCGTAATCTTCGATATGCCCATGTAACCGGTTATAAACAGCTTTCTGGACTTTATTATAGATCGGAAGCTCCCGCACATCTTCCTTGGAATCTCCGACCTCGCTCATCAGATCCTCTAAGAAATTCGCAGGAAGTCCACGCTTCCTGATCTCTTTTTCAAGTGTCGCAGTATCGACCGTAACTGCCAGCACACAGAAATATTCGATCAAAGATTCCTCATTCTTATTCAATGAGTATGCCTTAATAAAACAGCTCTTTGCTTCATCAAGCTGAAGATTTCCAGCCAATGCAACTGCTTTATTATGATATACATTTCCGAGAAATTCATCCTCCTGTTTTTCTTTTTTCAGATAGCAGATGATCTCATCATAGATCGCTCCTGCTTTGATATAATGCTTATACCTGAGATATCCATCCGCCCGCAGCTTCTCGATCTCGTATGGCTTTAACGTACGGAGTTTCTGACACTCTGCCATAAACTGCCGGACTTCTTCACTGCTGTAATATCCGCCATACACAAGGATCTCCACCATGATGTCCTGAACAAATGCATGTTTCTCAAGTAAGGCATCGATCTTATCTGCAAGTTCTGCCAGATCAAGCTCTCTCCTGATCCATGCTGACAATTTTGCCGATAAATCTTCTTCCCCAACCAGCACCATATTATTATACAGGTAGTAACACAATTCCTCATAGGAATATACGGAAACCTTAGTATTCAGAAACGTATATGGATTCTGTGCAGTTTTTGTATTGCATACAATTATTTTTCCCATTTCAGGTCAAATTCCTTCCTATATATCTTGTTTGTGGTCGGGAACATCGTTCCAAATCCTTCATCCCGAATAACAACTGCTCCCTTTTCTGCACTGTAGAATTCCACTTCCAGTGAAATCTTGGTTGTCTTCGGCGGGCGCTTCGGCAGTCCGTGGATCTCGATATGTTCCTTATCATAATCTCCGGTCAGTATGTTACGATAGATCAGTTCCACCTGATTTGATTCATCCGGGAAGATATATAATTTCCCCTTTGTATGGAACCATTCCTGTCCTCCTCTGGTGATCGGAACAAATGTCTTGCTGTCATCATTTAAGCTGATTCCGATATCAAATCCAACGGTATATTCCGACCGGATCAGATAACGGTCAAGCACCTTACTGTGCCGGTCGCCAAATGCCCGATAGCAGGCTCCCTTTGTATATATATTCTGACCGACAAATACCCGTCTTCCCTGACAGAGGATCGTCGCCGACTCCTTCAGCCAGTTATCCGCAAAACCAATTCCTGTCAGGAATACCGATGACACATAAGTCTCTGCCAGCAATTCCTCACAGATCGCCGCGAACTGTTCATCCAGTTCCTCATCATCCTTCTTAAATGCCGAAAATGTCAGACGGTCTTTCAGGTTCTGATGAAAAACATCTACGATCTCCGGTGATTTGTTATGTGTAATATCGAACCTGTAATAATCAAGCCCGCTGCTGTTAAAATCAAACAATACCACACTGTTATTTCTTAATGACTCCGGCTGATTAAAGATGTAATAAATGCCACTGTCTATATGGCTTGTGATCTCAAACTGCTCGTCTGTCAGATGAAGTGCTCTCTGTAACTCCTGCACTGCCTTAATGATATGAATATCGGCATCCGCGATCGTTACCACCAGACGTTTGATCTCATGGCTTTCAAACTGTTTTGTAAATTCCCGGATATGAAGCAGCAGCATTTTGACCAGAAGATCTTTTGCTTTATAGCTTGTTCCACAGATCTCCGTGCTCTCATCTATGATCGTCTTCTGATAAACACGGTCAACCACCACACCATCTTCCTTGAACCGTTTCCCGGCAGCTACCGCTCCGACACTCCAGCCGGTTTCATCCTTTGCACCGGTTCCGTCTTTATATTTATCTGTATAAAACATAATATTTGGAAGCAGATAGGTATCTTTGGAATCACTGTGACAGATTGATTCCGGTACTCCTTCATCTAGCTTATAATAACTTAACTGTGTATACTCCGGGCTCAGATCCAATCCCAGATATAATGGATGTTCCGTCATGTTATCTCCTCCTGTTCCTGCTGTCTTATAACAGTATCAGATTCTCCTCAAAGAAATGGGTGTTGTTCAGATAAGTATCCATAGCCTGGATCAGTTCCTGATCATTTCTCGTTTCCTGACTGATCAGCATACTGTTGATCAGCTCAAATCGATTACTGTTCTTCTTATGACATGTCGTATTCTTTAAAATATCACTCTCAACGATGGATGAATTACCGCTCTCTGCACCATCAATGGAATATAACAGCGTCTCTCCGTGGAATACAACAAATTCCTTGATATAGATTCCCGGTATGATCTCATTCATGCGTTCTGATTTGTAATGCGCCATACTGCTGCTTTCCTGTCCGAAGCTGTAGCTTACCCAGATCTGTCTGCCGCTCTCGCCCTTAAAGATCAGATAAGTCTTGAACTTCATATCATCCGGCAGTGTTACAAAGGATGCAAATTCTTTAAAGAATGGCAGGATCTTGCTGCTGTCTATAAAATGACGGACCGTATTTCGGATCCATTCCTTCTGTTCTGCTGAAAAACGTCCACCGCAGCCTGCAAAATAAGAAAGCAGTGCCATCTCTGAAATCTCATCTGTGATGTTCTTCTTTGCCACCTCTTTATACAGGCACTCCATGATATCAGCAGGGATCTTCAGATCCTTGATGATATACTGATATGCACAGAACCGTAAAAATGCTTTGACCACCATACCTCGGCTTCTGCCTGAGTAATAAAGTGCAAAAATATCAAAGATAGCCTCTGTATAGGCATTTGCAAACATCATCTGTGCCAGAATATTCTCTGCAAGCATATCAATATCACGATAATTCGTGTTAACTGCTTTAAACAGCTCTGCCATTTCCTCTAATGATCCATTATAGTTATTGATCAGGAACGCCAGAACCTTCTGTGTCGCATATCCTCTCCGGTACAGATATACACAGATAGATAATAACGTCCGGTCACCATCATACCGCTTATCGGATATTCCGAATTCCGCAATCCGGATCAGTTCATCCACATCCACATCTACATATCCGAATCGATGGATTCCCTCAAATGCCTGTTCATACATCCGCAGAGAAATGTAATATGTAATGATTCGGGAAGCATCCTCTACTTCCACATAATTCAGATCAATCCGTGACAAATATTTATATAAGATGTCTGCATCATAATTCTCATGATAATACTCAACCATGTGGCGAAGTGCTCTCTGCCTAACCAGATAACTGATGTTCGGACAGTTAGAGATATCCCGTGCCAGATTGATCTCTGATGCATCCTTATAAGAAAAATTATCTATATCGTTATATTCAAATAATAACAGTCGGTAGTCCTTTGGATTGTACTCTTTACAGATATCCAGATAATTCTCTTCTCCGACAACCGGATCAAGCCGGTATGGTACGGTATTGATATATCTGCATCCCCGGCTGTCAAGCAGAGTAATGATCGCTGATTCTGACACGATCTCTACATAAGCCTCTCCGTCAACCACATCTACCTGTTCGCTCTTTTCCAGTTCTTCATGTGTTACAATCACTGATACGATATTCTTGTTCCGGCAGGTCAGTTTCTGCTTAAAAATAATGTTGATCAGTTTCGATGCAAATTCCGGCTTCACATTCTCCGGCTCCAGAAATTCTTCATAGATTACTGTCAGATCATCACTCACTTCACCATCGATGATCTTCTTCTCCATGAAGTTCTCGATCGCAGGGATGTACTCATGGAACACATTCATGTTCTGTGCCTTATTCATGATCACATTTGCATAGAGGTATGCCAGTTCTTCATCATTTAGCGTATTCTTATAATTGAAATAACGGAGAATTGATTCCGGTATCGGCTGATACGTCTTCTTATCCATACTCTTTAAGAAGCCCTCATACAGACCAACATATTTAATTCCTGCATTTGCAGCATCCTGATAATATACATGATACTCTTTATCACATTTTTTGAACCGAAGAAGGATTTCACATATCGTATCCAGCGTCATGCGGTCATGCTTTGCTGCATAGATATTCTCCAGCATCTTAAATGCGTGAATATCAAAAAGCTTCATTCTTGCAGCTGTCTTTACAAATTCCATGATGACATCTTCAGATACAAATTCATGCCGCATGCCCCAGCGGATAGCAGAGATCTCAAGCGGCGCGATCCGTTTCATCATAAGCGGCTGCTTATTGAACATATCACATATTTCAAAGTAAATAACCGGACTGTTGACACCCTCATTATATAATTTCTGGATATCCTCATAGAGGTTCCATTTGTCTTCCGTATAGCTATAGTCCACAAATAACAGCAACCAGAAATAGAACAGCTTGTTCTTCTCCTTTTCCAGTCGTCCTCGGACAAGTCTTGCTGTGCTGTCGATCATGGTCTTATCCTTGGTCAGAAGTGCTTTCAGATAACTGTAATAGCACTTCTCCATGCTTCCTGCCTCGTTCAGATCCGCATCTGCATCGATACGGACAAATTCCTGTTTTACATATTCCGTCTTACCCTCTAATAGCTTCATATGAAGCAATCCCAGACGGTAGATGTTATCCTCCGGTCTGTATTTGATCAGTGTTTCAAGCGCCTCTGTCGAACGTTTCGTGTAATCAGCAAGTGACATCTTATCCGTACGGAAATCAATATATGCTTTTGCCAGAGCCTCATGTCCTTTCTTGATCATGAAATTCACATGGCGGTTCTTCGGCTCGGTTCTCTGAACCTCCGGTTTCTTGATGCTGACTTTCACGCTGATATTCTGCAGGGTATTATTAAAATGGATATAACCTGCTGACACACCTTCCGGGATCTTCGTCGGATCGATCAGGAAGTTCAGCTCATAATTATTTCCGGTGAAATCCTGACCTGTGATCCGGGTTGCTTCCGGAATCAGGAAATCGCTGTCTGATGTAATATAGGTATGGGTATAACCCCAGGTATTCTTATTTACGGAGATTGTTGCACGAACCAGCTCGTCCGGCATCTCGATCAATAACTCACGCTGCTTTGCCGTCAGAGTGAGCACACGTTTCTTATGGGTATATACAAGGAATTCTTCCATCGCCTGATTGATGGATAACGACTTCTTCAGGCTCTCATAGACACCTTTTATGATCGCATCGTCCCCTAAAAAGGTACGCACGAATTCCGGGCTGTCAAAGATCCGGACTGCTACATCCCAATGCTCCTCTGCAAAGGTCGCGAACTGGAACAGATCCTCAATCCGCTTGTCTTCTACCAGAACATAAGGCGGTACGACTTCCACGCTGTATGGTATCTTATATTCTCCACCATCCGTTATGATGTTGATGTGGCCCTTGAAACTCTTTCCTTCTTCAATTCCACGGGCATCAAAAGAAAAGGCAACCGTATTCCGTCTGCCAACAAATGTATGACTCTTGAAATCGAACAGGTATCTGCTGTCATATACCATCAACTTGATCGGCACATCATTCTTTGATACTACCTTAAAGGTACCCTGAAATATGGAGCCGGCTTCCACAGCCAGTTCCAGCTTTGCAATGGAAATATCAACATCCGGTCTTTCTACATTGAATTCTCCTCTGGCGTACTGTTCTACGATCCCTTTCATCTGATTCTCCTTGCTTTCGTAATCATTTTATTAAAACTCATGTATTTTTCTTGTAATTAAATCCCTGAATCTGTATAATTATATAAAAACATATATTTTGATTATAGCAAAATAAATAGTTTTTTGAAACATTTATATGGAAAAAGAGGAATTTTTTATGGGAAAAAGTACGTCACATCTTTCTGGAAGCAATCTGCTTTCCCAGAATGAATCTGTAAGATTTGACCTGAACATGAATCCGCTCGGGGTTCCGGATTCTGTCAAAAATGTCATTCTTAACAGCATCGAAGATCTGAAGCGTTACCCGGATGGCATATATACAAGATTAAAAGAAAGTATCGCAGGCTATTCAGGTGCGGATCCGGATGATATCATCGTTGGAAGCTGCTCATACGAATTCATCAAACTCCTGATCGAATTCACCAGTCCAAAGCATGCTGTTCTTCTTTCACCGGGAGCACAGAACTATGAGAAGATCCTGAAAATGAACGGCTGTGATATCACATACTATCAGTTATCCGAAGAAGAAAACTATGAACTGGATATTGCGGATTTCATCTCTACATTAAATGAGTCCATTGATATGGTGTTTATTTCCAATCCTAACGGAACAACATCACAGGTCATCGATCGTGAATCTCTGGAATTTATTGCAAAGATCTGTGCAGGAAATGATATTGCACTGGTCGTAGATGAAGAGTATATGGATTTTGTACAGGATATAGATGACTGTACTGCCATTCCGCTCGTCAAGGAATATGACAATATCTATATATTGCGAAATACAAGTAAGTTTTTTGCAGTACCCGGATTACGGTTAGCTTATACGATTACATCCAATCCGGTATTTAAAAAAACAATGTCAATCACGGGATTTCCTTATGCGATCAATACACTTGCAGAGGCAGCCGGCATTGATATGTTCAAAGACGCTTCCTACATAAGCAAAACCAAAACAATGATGACAACTGAACGGAATCTGGTCTATTCTGCACTTACAAGTCGCAAGACGATCAAGCTCTATAAGCCGGATGCGAATTTTATCCTGATTAAATTACTAAAAAAGGATATTACTGCTCAGCAGGTTGTAGAGCACTGTCAAAGCAAGGGTTTGTATATCAGAAGCTGTGCCGATATCACAGGACTGGATAATTCATATATCCGCTTCTGTTTCATGAATCCGGGACAGAATGATCTGGTCGTAAATACAATTTTAGAGATCGTATAACAACTATATATGTTATTTAAATGAAAGGGTGGTACATACATATGAAACATGAATCAATGAAATTAACATCTTCTTACAACAATCAGTTATACATCAAAGTGATGAACGGTCACTTTGCTACAAACCATTCTCATATCAATCAGTATATTGATATGACAACTTTGAAGGTCAGAGGCACTATGGCTGCTGCCGCTGCCAAATCCATGGGAACTGAATATGTGGCATCAACCATCGTTGATACGATCGTCTGCATGGATGGTACGGAAGTAATCGGTGCTTATCTGGCAGAAACCTTAAGCCAGAACGGTATCACTTCCATGAACCAGCATAAGTCCATCTACGTTGTTACACCTGAGGTTCACAGTTCCGGTCAGTTGATCTTCCGTGATAACCTTCAGCCAATGATCAAGGGCAAGCATGTGCTTCTTCTGATTGCATCTGCTACAACAGGAAAAACGATCAAGAAGAGTCTGGAATGTATCAAATACTACGGTGGTTCTATCGCGGGTATCTCTGCTATTTTCTCTGTTGCAACAGAGGTTGATGGCTATCCGGTACATGCACTTTTCACTGAAAAGGACCTCCCTGATTACAAGACCTATCCTCATGACCAGTGTCCAATGTGTCAGGCCGGAAAACGTATTGAAGCCATTGTAAACAGCTATGGATATTCTGAATTATAATCTCCAAATGAAAGAGGGCTGCCTTGGCTCTGGCAGCCCCGTTTCATCCAAGTTGCACAAATAACTTTGAAAGTATGGTTTTATAAGTGAACTAAACATCTGCTTTTTTATAAAAATGTATCCTTATTAATCTTTATCGTCTCCCTCTCAGAATCTGCTGCCTCTAATAACATAATGCGACCAAATCCAAATAAACCGGCAATGACAGAATTAGGAAACACCATGATCGCATCGTTGTATTTTGTTACTGTATCATTATAAAATTGTCTTGCTTTGCTGATCCGGTCTTCCATCTTTGATAACTCCTGCTGCAGCTGTAAAAAATTGGTATTTGCTTTTAAATCCGGATACTGTTCTCCAACAGCTAAAATCTGACAAGACAGCTTACCAAGCCACTCCGACGCCTGATAAGAAGTTTCTATGTTATTCGAAGACAGCAGTTGTGATCTTAATTTTGTAATATCGTTTAAGGTTTCTTTTTCATAATGTGCATACCCTTTGGTTGTTTCAATGAGATTCGGAATCAAGTCAGCTCTTCTTTTTAACTGTACATCAATCTGTGCCGCCTGATTTGAAACCCGATTTTTCAGTATTACAAGATAATTGTAATTCTTTACCACAAACAAACAAAGTATTACTGCCGCAACCGCAATTCCGATTATCAGATAAATCATATTTTTAATCTCCTCTTCTTTATATCATCTACTATTTTTTCATTTTCTTCCAGTACAACTGCATAAATGAGATAGTCATCCCACAACGCCAGTCCATCCTTTTGTACCTCACTCAAATTGGAGTAATCATGAATAAAATTTTTCATTCCATAGATATATTCCGTATAAATTTCTCCCTGTGTGGTTCGTCTATACGGCGATTGTTCCTGTAGTCTTCCCTGCCCGAATTTTAAATAAAATACAGGAAAAAGTAAAATTAACAGGAACATACAATCCAAAATAACTACAAGTGTCATTTTCCATAAAAAACCAGGGTTACGCATGTCGATTGCCTGATTATTATCCAACCCATTCAATACTTCCTGCTGTATTTCTCCAAGTACAAATACTACCTGTGGTATTTTATCAAATTGCTCCTGAGGAATAGTTTTTTGAAGTTCTTCTTTTAATACCCCCATACCAATTGAAAAACAAAAAACAGTCAACACAACCAGCCAGAGCAATGTCAATTTACCTTCTTTTTTATTAGTCTTCTCAAGATCTTTTTTACTCCGCAGCCGTTCAGCAATCCACCCTGCCTGTTTTACCTCCTGAATAGTATATAGCTTCCACTCATGCACAACCGACTCCAGATTCCAGTCACCTTTTTCCAGATGGTTCAACAGATACCGGTCACTTTCCTGCAAACACACATTTTTCAAATCTGCTCTATTTATTATTTCATATCCCTGCTCCGTCTGCCTTATCAGTCCAAGCATCTCATAGTACAGTATACAAGCCGTCAGATCTTTATCCTGTTCTATCTGTAAATTCTCCAGCATGCTGATTGCTCCGGGTGTAATTCCCTCGAGTTTATCACGATAATACTCCAAATTATCCACTGTAATAAATGAGCTATTTTCGATTATCTGTTTTTTCTTTCCCTGCAAACTAATATATCGCATATAAAAGGGAACAATTCCCAGCATCGCCGAGCAGCACACAAGAATAATCACTATACAAAGCATTCCGGTTACAAATCTATTTTTATCCAACTGTGCGATACTTGCCGAACCGCCCCATAAAAACAGCACTGCCATAATGGTCGGAAAAATCAGAAATGCTCTTTTCTGTTGTCTCTGTAATTCATTTAACTTTTCTGTCTGAAATATTTTTTTATTTTTTTTTGTCATTATTAATTTTATTTTTCAAATTTACAACGTAATTTTTTAGGTATAACCATTACCTTTAGTATCTTATTAGTTCCAATATACTTATAACATTTGTAATATTGGGTATTCTTTTTTTCTTCGTTTATATTTAATTTTAATATTAATATCAGGAAATAAAATCTACAATCATGTGTGTGTAAATTTCTTGTAAAATTCCCTGTTGTTACATAAACAAATCCGGCTGATACCCTCGCCGACATTGCTGTGAAGAACATTTTTTTCCTTCATTTTTCCTTCATTTTACCTTTAAATTTTCAGAAAAAAGAGAGGAATCCTTCATATGCTGTCCCACAAAAGTCAAACAAAAATTTAACGATTGTGTTTTCAAAACATGAAAGATTCCTCTTTTCATTCTTTAAGCTTTCGGTAAATCACAGAAACTGTTCTTACACATACTATTAACTATGGTAGTGCGAAAGCTTATAATGTACAATCAGTCCTGTTGCCACCAGGAACAGTATTCCTACAATTGCCCACACCTGAGGCGTTACATCCTTGATATTATAACAGCGGACATTGATCCACATCTGGTTGATCCGCTTACTGGCATCTGCATCAAAGTACTGCATGATCGCGCTTCGCTCGATCGCTGCTTCATCCGGATACTGCGCATAGAGCTGTCGTCTCGTCTGCTCCTCCGGTGCTGTTATGATGTAGTCAGAATCAGAATTATCACCACTGAAGAAATAACCAAGCGGATATTCTACTGTGTCTTCTTCCCCATCTTCCGCACCATAGTTCCAGTCCAGATAATCAAATACGGTATTATTATCTTCTCCTCCGGCAATAACAGAGGTATATCCGATGTAATACATATTTCTGACTGCGTTGTCCGGTCTTGACAGGAAGTTCACGAAGCTTTCTGCCGCCTGCTGTTTTCTGGCATCTCCATCGATACCATCCTTTAACATAACCCAGCCATCAAACCAGAGATTGGTCGATTCCTTTGGCACAGCAAAATCCAGATACAGATTATCTTCTTCCGCCTGATCCATTGCATAAACTGCATCACCGGACCACTGATAATTTGCAAGCACCTTACCGGATACCATATCAGCTTTACCGCTGTCGGTCTCAAAGGAATATACGTTGTCTTTCATATCCTGAAGCAGATCCTGTACATCCTGTATCGTTTCCGGACTGACATCATTCATCACCTGAAGCAGATCTTCATGATAGGTGTCAGCATTTATGAATTTCTCCGATGTCAGTTCGTCCTGCTTCAAAATGCCAAGTGCCGCAAAATAAGAATCACGCACATTATCCTTGATCGTAACCTGACGTGCAAACTTCGGATTGTCCAGGATATTCCATGTGCCTGCTTCTTCCTCTGTTATCTTTTCCGGGTTATATAGGATACCGGTTACTCCCCACATATATCCGGCTGCATATTTGCTCCAGCTCTCACCATTGATCTTATTTTCATTAAAGGTCTGTCTGATATATGGAGATACTCCCTTTGCATAATAATTTTCTTCTATACTCGTATCATAAAATGAATCCGAAAACGGAACTACCTTTTCTTCTGCCATCAGCTTCATGATCATGTAGTCGGACGGACAGACCAGATCATATTTGTCGCCAAGGGTAAGCATATTGTAAAGATCTTCATTTGTTCCAAAGCAGGAATATTCCACCTTTACCTTCTGGCCATATGTCTCATAGTACCAGTTCTCAAAATCTGTCACCATGGAATTCTCACCGAAGATCTCTGTTCCATCTTCCAGATCGATCACTTCATCCTCATCCCATTCTCCAAGGTCGATATATTCTTCCCAGTTGGATACTCGAAGCACGATCGTATCATCTGATGACTGTGCATCAGCAGCACCTGTCTTTTCTGTATCATTTCCTGCATTATCTGATGCATCAGACACTTCCGTCTGATCCTGCACTTTATTATCTGTCTCTGCATGAACCAGATAAGCCGCAGATGTAAGCATCATAAGTCCGGCACAGAAGCCGGCAAACCCTTTGAATAACTTCTTCTTATTCATATCTGCCACCTGCCTTTCCGACTCTCGCCTTTGCCTTTGATGTCACATTCATACCAACAACGATCAGAATAACGATCACAAAGATCACTGTTGACAGTGCCCATAAAGCAGTCTTGATCTCTGTCTGAGAACCCTTGGTCGCATTTACAACATAGGTACTGATCGTATCAAAGGTTGCAGGCTTCGTATAGCTTGCGATGAAATAATCATCTAATGACAAAGTAATTGCCAGCGCAAATCCTGAGATCACACCCGGCAGGATCTGTGGAAGAACCACTTTTACCAGTGCGGTAAATGGTGATGCGCCCAGATCCATAGCAGCCTCATACAGACTCCCATCCATCTGCTTTAACTTCGGTACAACTGACAGATAGACAAATGGTGCAGACAGCACGACATGTCCAACGACCAGTGGCACATAGGATTCCTTGCTGACACCAAATACTACGATCAGCAGGATGCAGATCGAGAAACCGGTTACAACATCTGCATTTACGACCGGAACCTGATTCATCGCCGATACGATCCCGGATGCAAGCTTCTTGGAATAAAATGCGCCGACTGCACCCAGTGTTCCAAGCAGTGTTGCAATTAATGCTGATCCCACTGCAAGAAGAACTGTACCCCAGATCATATCTGCAAGCTCAGGCTTGGTAAATAATGTAATATAATTCTGAACGGAAAACCCGTGTATTGTTCCGATATTTGTTGAATCCGTAAAGCTGTAAACTGCAAGGATCAGGATCGGCAGATAGAGGATCACCAACATCAATATAATAAAAGCAACCCGAAGTCCTTTTTTCATTATAACAATGCACCTCCTCTGTTGTTATCTTCTCCCTCGTATTTATTTGTAAAGAGGGTAAAGATCAGTATAATTAACAGAAGCACCAGTGCGATCATGGATCCATTGTGCCAGTCATATGCAGCAAAATAACTTCCGATCAGACTACCCATAACATAGGTGCTGTTATACAACATATCCAGCACAACATAGTTCGTCATGGATGGCAGGAACACCATCACAATACCACTGATGATACCCGGAACAGATAACGGAAGCGTCACCTTTAAGAATGTCTGAACGGAGCTTGCTCCCAGATCATTTGCTGCTTCCAGCAGGCTGTTATCCAACTTCATCAATGTTGTATAGATCGGCAGGATCATAAATGGGAGAAAATCATATACCATACCGATCACGGAATTTAAAAACGGATAATACGCCAGATTGTGCTCGATCAATGTCAGGACTTCTTTTAAAGCAGTCAGTCTCAACGTAAAATTGATCCACATCGGAAGTACAAAGATCATAACAATGATCGACTTCTGCTTCCATTCACTTCTGGCAAGTATATAAGCGATCGGATATGCCAGCAGTAAGGCTGCTGCCGTCGATACACAGGCGATCGCGAAGCTGTAAGCGAGGGTTCCGATCGTGTTCGGACTGGTAAAGAATCCTGTCAGATTTGCCAGCGAAAACTGTCCCTCCCCATTTGTAAATGCATAATATATAATGACTATAAGCGGTGCAACCACAAAGCATATAAGGAACAATGCATATGGCACACACAGTTGTTTTCTGGAAAAACGTAATGTACTCATCTCTGTCTCCTTCTGCTTTCGGTTATTTCTTAAGTTCAAAATGGATCTTATTCTTTGGAATCACAAGACTGACAAAGTCATCCATATTCCAGAGGTATTCATCATGTACGATGAAGTCCTCGTCATCCTCCGTACGAACTACATAGCTGTAATGGTCACCTTTATAGATCAGGTTGATGATATGACCGGATATGATACCTTCCTCCTGGTCATCACTCATCGTAATATCATCCGGTTTGATCGTTAAGATCACCTTCAGCCGTTCATGGTCGATAACATCACCGGATGCATCCATCAATACCCCATCCTCATAATGGGATGACGGAACGATCTTACTCAGGTCACAGTCAAGCTCACCGTCCAAGAATTCCAGCTTGTAATATTTGTCAACGCCTGTTTCGAGACGGTTCAGCGCCTTCTCCGCAGGCATAACGTGAATACCATCCGGCTCTACATTCAATCCAACCATATCGCCTACCTTTGCAGACTTTGTGGATTGTATTACGATCTCATTTTTACCGGACTGAACTGTAATCTCATAATGAACACCCTTGAATACTACGGAGATAACAGTTCCTTTTACCGCTCCCTGCTCCGGCGGCACGATCAGGATATCCTCCGGACGTACTACGACATCCACCTGTGTTCCATGTTCTACATCATCCAGACATTCAAATTCCGCACCACAGAAACGAACCTTTAATTTGTCTGTCATAATACCATTAAAGATGTTGCTTTCTCCGATAAAGTCGGCAACAAATGCGTTCTTCGGCTCATTGTAAATATCCTCTGGAGTACCGATCTGTTGGATACGTCCTTCTGACATTACAACAATCTTATCTGACATTGTAAGTGCTTCTTCCTGATCATGGGTTACATAGATAAAGGTGATTCCCAGTCTCTCATGCATTCCCTTTAATTCGAGCTGCATCTCTTTTCTCATCTTCAGATCCAGCGCACCAAGTGGCTCATCAAGCAGCAGGATCTCCGGCTCATTTACCAGTGAACGTGCGATCGCGATTCTCTGCTGCTGTCCACCGGACAATGTCTGAACGCGTCTATCTTCAAATCCCTCAAGGTCTACCATCTCAAGAGCTTTTTTTACTTTCTTTTCAATCTCAGCCTTCGGAAGCTTTTTCAGCTTCAGACCAAACGCGATATTGTCATAAATATTTAAATGTGGAAACAATGCGTATCTCTGAAATACCGTATTGATCGGGCGCTTATTTGGTGGTAACTTGCTGATGTCTTTACCATTTAATAAGATCTCCCCCTCTGTTGGCATCTCAAAACCGGCTATCATTCGAAGTGTGGTCGTCTTACCACAACCGGACGGCCCTAAAAAGGTTACAAACTCCCCACGCTGTACCTCCAGATTAAAGTCATCCACAGCCGTAAAGTTATCATCAAAATTTTTTGTGATATGCTTTAACTCAATAATGTTTTCCAATTATTTATACACTCTCCTTTTCAAGTTATTTGTAATTTTTATCATTAGATAAAAATCAACTAATTCTAACATATTCAGGAGAAAATTAATATATATTTCATGTTATTTTTCTTAAGTTTTGTATAGATTTTACATATGGATTTTCATTGTATGAGAACTGAAGCATACAGTCTGACCAGATCCATCTTATCTCCGAATTGAATATGAACCGCGCCGGAATCTGTCTTCTGAATCCGGACATTTTTATTCACTGCCAGATCACTCAGATGTACGCTGGAATTCAGCCGTCCATACCAACTATCCGAAGTCTGCGTAAGCCCTGTGACAGGAAGTTCATCCAGAAGCTTTTCTAACAATAAATCCTGTACTGATGTCTGCTCTGACAAACCTGTATCTGATATATATTTCATTTCTGACAGATCCATCTTCTTCTGCTGCATCACGCTCTCTGCTTCCGTCAAAGAAATATCTGCTTCAACGCTTACTGTCTGATCAATATTCAGATCATTATAAAACGTGTGGATCCGGTCAACTGCTTCTATATTATCCGTATGAAAGATCAGATAACTCTGACCGGTATTAGAATTAACAAGGAAAGTGATCCTCCAGGACTCACTTTCCCCGTTGCTTTGAAATGTTGTTATAGAATCATTCTGCCCGATGACTGTCAGTTCACCGGAAGTTAAGTCAAAATATTCAGCCGTATTTAACAGGAGATTTTTTATCGCTGTCGGTGTCAGATGAGAATGCGCCACCTGATACACGCCCCATGCGCTCACATCCGCATCAATCTGTATCTGTGCATCTGCCTCCCGCACTCCGGCAAATACTTCTTCTATATCCATTTTCTCATTTATAAAAAACTGCAATGCTGCTGCAATCCAGACAAGCAGCACCATATATATCTTCGCTGATCTTTTCATGTACACATCCACCATCCTTTTTCTATATTCTGGACAGGTGCATGTACTTTTATTCCTATTTAATCTTCATCTTCTTTGTAATTCCCTTCTTTAACAGGATTTTCTTATATGCCGTCTTCTTTCCTTTCGGAACCTTGATCGTTGCTTTTGCATGGATCTTTGCAAATGCTTTCGATCCAACAGAAGATGCTTTTAACTTTGTCGAATTGATCGTAACTGTCTTCAGATTTTTACAACCGAAAAATGCATAGCTTCCGATCTTTGTTACATTTGCGCTGATCGTAACCTTTTTCAGTTTCGTTCTGTTTACACAGGCACGGGATGCGATCGCTGTTACCTGATAGGTCTTCTTGCCAAGCTTCACAGTCTTAGGAATCGAAAGTGTCGTTACTGAATTTGAAGTTACTCCACCAAAAGTAACTGTCTTTGAAGAAGTGATCTTATAGATCATCTTATTCTTGATCACGACATCACCTTTCCGATAGCCTGCCTTTACCGTATTATCAAATGAAAATGTCTTGTCTTTTTTAAAGGTTTTCACGCTCTTGGATTTTGTCTGTACCTTGGATAACTGATATGGGTTGATCTCTACAAATACAGGAGAATCATTGTTTGTGACATACCATACTACCATACCGGATTTTGTAACAACCGGTTCACACATGGCAAGTGCAAGTGGTGAAGAGCAGACCGCCGATGTCTGATTTCCGCTTTCATCTAACAGAACCATCTTCGTTTTATACGTCTGGTTCGTTCTGATCCATTCTTCCCACAACAACAGGAACTGTGTGCCACTGATCTTTACAAGCTTCGGATTCAGAACCGTGATCTTATCCTTTGCTGTATAGTTTGTGATCCATGTTGCTCCCTTATGAAGGTTTGTCTTTGAACCTGCGTTAATGTAAACATTTCTTACGGATGTCTTTGTACTCTTAATACCTGTTCCGGTCAGAATATAATTATTATCCCCCAACTGCAGATCATTTAATGTATACCCGGTATAGTTATATCCTGTTTCGCCCGGAATTGAAATAACAGTACCATACATCGAAGGGTCGCTGACCTTCTTGCTTACTTTAGTTGCTGTAAGTGCGATTCCTCTTGGATAAGCATCTCCGAGATCTGCCCGGTAAATATATGTTCCATCCGTTGCGATCTGCTGTGCAAATGAATGGCTGACATAACCTTCCGACAAATTCATCACATCATAATATGAATCTACCAGCTTCATACTGTTCTCATTTACTACGAATGTACAGTTTGCCTGATGATGATATCTGTCGTCACTGGCAAACATCGTATGACAGGTATGTACATACAACTTGCCGGCTGTCTCTGTCATCGAAAGTCCGCCTGCATCAAATGGTGTATATGTATTGGCTCCCTTGATCTTACAATCGCCTAGCCGTTTCCAGTTCTTATCATATTTTACGACACGTATTACTTCTTTCTTCTTGCTCTCTTTTGGATTTGACTGACCAAATACAAGGTAGTTGTATTTCTCGCCGTTATAATATCCTCCAAATAATGGGAGCTCACATTTGATCTTTTTCTGGCTCTTTAACCGATAAGAAGAATCATAGACCTCGCGGACTACTGAACCCCTAATATACTCTACACGTTCAAAGGTTCCATCGGATTTTGCATTCAGATAAGCAGTCTGTACATTTCCATATGTATATCCACTGTTTGTACTCAGATGCATGGTTGCTGATGCTGCACCGACTGCTCCGGTCGATTTATATACATTACTGCTCTTTGATAATGTGGAATCGGTTACTTTGATCGTGATCGTCTTTTTCACATTGATCGGTGATGCAGTGATCGTAATCGTGGCTGTTCCCTTTTTCCATGCATTCAGATTTCCGTTTTTATCTACACTTACGATCTTTGGATCTGAACTTTTATAAGTATAGTCCAGTGCAAAGCCGCCATTTGTATTGCATACAGCTGTTCCTGATGCGCCGACCTTCATACTTGCAGGTGCATTTACATTAAATGCCGTCGGATATGTCCAGTCAAAGGTTTCCAGATAATAATTACTGTCTTTCTTCTCTACTACCACACAGGTAGATTTATCCATGAAAAATGTGTAGACCGGATATTTTGTCTGTACCCGTATCTTCTCTTTGTTCTTTACTATATCATACTCTGTTAATACTTTCTCATCGGTTTTCACGATCAGAGAGGTTGCTGTGCTGTTTAATGCACATCTTGGTCCGATACTTGTAAGGTCGATATCTCCTTCGCCATAATATGAATCTGCTGTGTAAAATGCCATCTTCAATGCTTTTTTATTTGCAATGTTGACCGGTGATACGGATACACTGCTGTCAATCAGATTAATGCTTGTGGAGCTCTCGGTTACATCATTTATATCATACTGATTCGAATCTATCAGTACACAGATGTTCCCATTAAATGTAGACAGAGATACCAGATATCTGTCATTTAACATCTGGATTGGATTCTTGTGTGCATAGAATCCATACTGATAAAGATACATCATGTTCTCACCTTTGATCGTGATGGAATTGTCTTTGTTTACCTTTCCTGCCTTCAGACTTGCCATATCGTGATCAAAGCCCCAATATCTCCAGTTCGCTGATCCACGGTAATAAAAATTACCATTGGTTTTATCAAAGCCTGCAAATTCATATATATCACTTGCACCTGTAGTCGTACTCAGTAATTTTCCTTCGGAATTGAACAGATACAGTTTATCTTCATTGGTTGCAACATAATATCTGCCATATGAATCAACACCAAATGTAGATATCAGATCTGCCCAGTTTGCATCAATATCCAATGTTTCAAATGTCTGCTTATTTACTGCTCCTATCTTAAAATTATAATTTGTAATCTCTAAATCACATGTGTAATCATAAGAACCGGAATTTTCGTTCTTCGTATATGATATATCCGTTTTAGCAAAATATATGGCATTATCATTCATATAGGATTCTTCAACTCCGCGCTCGCTGGTATACACTGTTGTATATGTTCCACTCGCAATATCATAAAATACAATCTCATATGTCCTGTAATTTCCATACACCTCATCGCCTACCGTATGAACAAAATAGATTCCATTTTTCTCCGGCGAATACACCATATCATTATAGGCTGTTGTCTCTCCGATCTTATCTGCATCCAGTTTTCTCGCATTTGAAGCAGATAATTCAGCTGTATTTTCTACCTGCTGTCCGGCTTCGGCTACCGTCTGCAATGCAGCATCTGTATCCTCCTGTGCCTGAACTCCGACAGGAGTGCCAAGCAGACTGAGACCAACTGCAATTCCGGCAAAAGCTGCTGTCAGTTTGTTCCATTTTTTCATAATCACTCGCTCCCTTTCATTTTTATAATTTATTCTCCACTACACAAATTTTTCTATAAATATCATATATATTTTATCACGGTATCTATGCTCTGCACAATCACAAATAATAAATACAGCCAGGTTTTAGCATTCTTTTCTGCAGCATATAATGACAAAAAACAGGCAGTTATCAACTCTACATGAATATATGATTGCATCTAACATATATTCTGGCTGACAACTGCCTGCTCATATTTCTTTAATTAATCAATATCTCTCAGGGAGCACATATTTCTCCTGATAGTCAATCATTTCTTTATAGATTCTCTCACAGTTATTATGATCTCTGTAATAGAAGAAGTCATCGGCACGTTTTACATACTCCGGTTTCATCTTGCAGTCGTTCTGCATATACTCGATCAATATATGGATCAACTCATCATTATCATGGCAGATTTCCCCGAATGCCATCGTATCATAATGGAAAGTTCCTTCCTCATAATGCTGTGGAATATCCTTATGATGCAGATATACCAGCGGCTTTCTCATATAGGCAAAATCGAACTGGATTCCTGAGAAGTCCGTTACCATCAGACTGGACTCACAGAACATATCTTCATAACTCATATCACCGACTGCCGGAACGATATCTACGAAATCATTCTTATCAAAATCTTCCACCTGAGAGCTTACGATCGGATGTAATACATACTTGATCCGGTATCCGTATTTCTCAGCGGCATCGATCAGCCGCTTATCATTAATAAGCGCATTGAACACTTTGAAGTATTCAGATTCCTTAAACAGTGGATTGTAATCACGCTGTTCACTCTCACTGGTACGAACCGGCATAGCTGCCTGCATTCTCCATGTCGGACTTATCATGATCTGCTTCTTAGCCCGATCCTTAAGTCCATCATAACGAGGTACACCGGTAAGCTTCAAAGCATCATAGCCAACATAATCATATACCGGTCTTGACAGATTTTCAATCTCATATTTCGATGCACAGAAATACAATCTGGTATTATCACGAAGTCTGTTCTGCGCGATCGCGATCTTCTGAACTGACATACCATGCTGAACACAACAGACATGGAAATGTGTCAGATCTCGGATATAGGATGAATTTATAAGTGTATACCCGTTAAAAGCATATACCGTTGAATTCGATATAACCATCATATCCGCATACAGGAATATAAGTCTGTGCTTTAAGGAGTCACGAACCAACGGCCTGTACCCCTCTTTCTTCAAGCGCTTGTAATCCGTGCTCTTCTTATCAACCAGATAATAATGCTTGATCTTCTTATTCTGTGCACTTGCATATTTGTACAGATACTCAGAAGAATCTCCACCCTTATAGATCTTATCAATATACATCCAGATCGGCTTTCCGGTCATAAATGGTCTGCAGATAAAATACAGAACTCTAAGTGCTGCATACTTTCTGGTGTAGTTATTTTTCATCAGCATGTCTTTTAACAGTTTCAGTTCTTTGATAAACTTCTGCCGTTTATTGACCTTACGAATTATGATGCCCCTTTGTTCTGCCGTCATCATGTATTCTCTGTTATCCCCGAATACCCAATGGCTGCTTCCAAACGCATTGCAAACCCGGCTGAAATGTGATGGATAACGAATATTGATCGGCTCTAACTGGCTTCCGATCGCCGCCTCGCAGAATATCTCAGACTCTGATTTATCCTTGACAGGAATGGACAGATGGAACGAATGTCTCTTACAGATTGCCGCCCCAAATGCCTTTGTCAGACCATATCTTTCATTATACTGAATCTTATATTTCTTATTGTTATATCTAAAATACACCTCATCCACCATGGAATAAAGGATTGGATGAACCGTACCATCAATCTCCAGCTTGCCCTCTCTGTAATTAATAAACAGTATATTTGTAGAAAGACTCATCAGCGAATTAAATAATGTATCTTCGATTCCATAATAGATCTTTCCGGCAAGGAAAAAGCGTTCAAACTTATAGTCTTTTCCATTTCGAAGGATTCCATATACCCATTTCATCGTATCGCCGGTAATACAATCTACAACCTTGTTCCGGTTCAACATAATATTTTCTTCGACCAGACGGAGCGCCTGTCCGATCAGTTCCAGATATTCTTCACCATGTCCTTCTTCGATCACATGTTTATTCTTATTATCCATGTTTCCATTAAATCTCGCCATAACAGAATACATGAAATTATACTGAATAAATACCGGAATACTTCCATATGTCTCTTTCATTTCCTGTAAAAATGGCATCCAGAAATTAGTGATGGATTCAAAATACCACTCTCTCATATACAGTCCACGATAAAAAGTATTATTGTGTTCTTCATACTCATATGCCGTTAATGTCGCATGCGGCAGAAAACAGGTCTTCATCGACTTCTCCATCAACCGAAGCATAAAATCCCGTTCTGCTTCCAGCCCAAGAGCCGGATCAACCGACTGCTTTTTAAATGCCTCAGTACGAATGATCACCCCACCAAAGCCAAATGGAAAACAGTCATACTTGCTTTTCAGATCGATAATGTAAAAGGATTTGATATTCTCTCCATCTGTAATCTTTTTATAATTACGGAACGCTCCAAATGTCTCATCATGGAACGCCTTTGTTATCATATATGTGTCCATGTCATAGCACTGAACATTCCCTTTTGTAAATACTTCTGCCAGATTCGATGAAATATCATCCCCTGCATTTATTATCATAATATAATCACCGGAAACTTTCTCAGCCATCTTCTGGTGCGCTTCCCGTTCGGAAACATATGATCCTTTATCCACAATACTTGTAAATGCATGATTTCCGATTCTGGTAATGACATTTTCATACCATGAACGATCATCCTGTACACGGTCTGTATTTAAAATAACTTCCACCTCATAGGAAGCTGTTACTGAATCTTTTTTTTCGCTATTATATTTCTTATCAACATGTTTTCCCAAGACTGTAACCTTATTGCTATGCTCCAGACTATAGGATGCCATTTCCTCAAGTGCTTCCACTGTTGTCTGATTTAATTTCTTATCATCCGACAAATAGCAAATAATCGATAATTTCATTTTCATTTCTCCTGTATGTTTTTATTACTTCATACGCATTTTGACTTATGTCAACTTACAAATAGACATATAGTGATATTGTACATAAATTTTACATATAACGCAAGAGTAAGATATTGGCTGTATTCAACGTTTAAAATTATTTTTTACTTGATTTTTTTCAAACCTCATGCTATAAAGTAAACAGTGTTTACCGTTTTAAACAGACAGGGAGTGAGAACAATTCGAGAAAGTACAAAAGCAACAAAAGAAGCCATCCTTGCAAGTGCCAGAGAGATCTTTTTAGAATATGGATATCAGGAAGCCTCCATGCGTAAGATTGCGGCACGGGCAGGCATAACACCGGGAGCAATCTATAAGCACTTCTCCAGCAAAGAAGATATGTTTGAAGAAATCTTTGCGGAAAGCGGGAATAAACTTATGCTGCTTTCCGAATCTATGCTGCATGTAGATTTTACTTCCATGACAGATAATCAGTTACTTCAAGTCTTATATTCCGGGATATCCATTCGCACCTTTGAACTGTTAGAGGATGACATGCAGTTATTTCACATGCTGTTAAAAAATGACTCCGGTACATACCTGAGCCGTTTTCGTAAAATCTACATTGAACGATGCACCGGATTTGCTATGCAGTATTATTCAGAATTATACAAACGAGGACTTGCATCGAATAAATTATCAGAAAAAACAGTCTATATTCTCTCATTCTCGGAGTTCTCGATGGTCTGTGAAATAGTCACAGATGATTCCTGCAAAAATGGGATCACACCTGAGAGCAAACAGGCATTTTTAGAAGCAATGAACATTCTGCTTCATGGACTGGAAACAGCACTTGGAATAAAAAAACAGGAGGAACCATAACATGAAAAAATTAAGATTGAAAAAGGAACCGTACAGGAAACTCTGTTAATTCCTCTGTATGGAAGAAAATACGCTATGGATCTCTATCCGGATATCTTCATGGATCACGATTGTCAGACCCTTTTCGATAAAATTGATTTTACAGTTCCAGACAATATGAAAGGCATGCTGGGAAACATCGGCTGCATCATGGGCGCGACCAGACAATATGATATGGTAAGTGCCTGTCGTGCTTATCTGAAAATACATCCAAATGCCTGTGTTGTAAACCTCGGCTGTGGTCTTGACACCACATTCCGTCAGGTCGATAACGGAAAGGCAAAAGGCTACAATCTGGATTTTTCGGATACCATTGCAATCCGGAACGAACTGCTCGGCAAACGTGAACGAGAGTTCAACATTGCCTGTAATCTGAATGATACATCCTGGTTTGATCAGATTGATTTCCGACCTGAAGATGGCATCATATTCTTTGCTTCCGGTGTATTCTATTACTTTAAAAAGACTGATGTAGAAAAACTCTTTACCGCCATGGCAGAACATTTCACCGGAGGAAAGCTGGTCTTTGATGCAACAAAGAAAAAAGGATTAAAAAGCATGCTGAAGACCTGGTTAAAAGGTTTTGAAATGAAAGATATCAATGTGTATTTCAGCGTAGACGATGTACATACCTTAAAGGAATGGAGCAGTCACATCTCATCTGCTGTAAGCAACCCATATCTGACAGGCTACCGCCCGCTGGACAAACGCTATGGTTTTATTACAAATATGGTATTCCGTTATCTGGATCGATCAAAAATGTGTCAGGTCATCGAATTGGAATTTGACTAAATAAAAGGAGGCATCTTAAGATGGAATATGGATTTACTCAGAAATTATTTGGATATTTCTATCACAGTTCCTGTATGAAGCAGGCGGCAAAACAAAAACTGGATATCAATAAAAAAGCAATCAAGCAGGAATATGTATCTATTATGAAAAATGCAAAGGACATAGGCAAATCCAGACTTATGAGTTCCTATTGCATGGGTGCATATTTTATTGCACTGAACCGTAAGACATCCCTGTCACCGGAAGCCTGCTATGAACTGTACAAGGATGGCTTATCTTCCAATCGGCTGTTCCATATGGTTCTTGGAAACGTTGACAGCTACCTCGATAAAAAGAAGATGCCGGGCAGACTGAAATGGTCAGCAGATTCTCATTTACACCGATATGAAAATGACTGGGTCGTTGATATCATCGAGGGAACTTCACAGGATAATTTTGAACTCGGTTATGATTATCATACCTGCGGCATCTGTAATCTATGCCGGGATGAAGGCTGTTTTGAACTGGCCAAATATCTCTGTCGGATGGACTATGTTCTCGCGGATATGATGCAGATGAAGCTCACTCGAACGAAGACGATCGCTGAGGGTGCGGATCTCTGTGATTTTCGATATGGCAGAAAATAAACGATATGTACAAATTAAATTTCAGATGTACAAATTAGATTTTGAATGTACAAATTAGCATAATCTGTCAAAAATGCAGACAGACATCCGTGCAAAAAGGATGCAGAATTGATTCATTTTTTATGCTTTTTTGAGTGTCTTTCTATGCAGTGCAGTTATAGACTTAACAGCAGTTACAAAGGAGGACACATTATGTTACATATATTTGGAAGCAAAGTAAGGAAAAAAACTGTCATATCGCTGGCTGTCCTGTACATAGTATTATTAGTAATTGTTATTATCGCAGGAAAGATCAAGAAAATGAAATTATCATCAGAAAATATATCTGCTCCCACTACCAGCAGTGATGAGACCACCGAACTGTCAGCACAGGCAGTACAAACTTCAACCCGGAAATCAGATAATAATTCAGAATCATCTGATCTTGATACCCAGGCGGTTCTTCAAACACTTGCTTCTGCTACAGAGGCAGAAAATAATGGACTCTTAACTCTGGTCAATATGTCTCACACATTACCATCTGACTGGAGCGTAGATCTGGTACAGCTTCGAAATGGTCAATTCATTGACCGCCGTGCTTATGATGACTTACAGGCTATGATGGATGATGCCAGAGCCGAAGGTCTTGATCCACTTATCTGTTCATCTTACCGGACACAGGAAAAGCAGGAGCAGCTCTACACGAATAAATACAATTCGTATATCGAACAGGGCTATAGCAGTGATGATGCAAAAGCCTATGCCGCTATCTGGGTCGCCTATCCCGGAACCAGCGAACACCAGCTCGGACTTACTGTTGATATATGTTCTGTCAGCAACCAGAATCTGGATGATTCACAGGAAGACACCGCTACCCAGCAATGGCTCATGGCTAACTGCTATAAATACGGTTTCATCCTTCGCTATCCTTCTGATAAATCCGATATTACAGGAATCTCTTATGAGCCATGGCACTACCGCTATGTTGGTAAAGATGTCGCACAGGAAATCCACGATAAAGGAATTTGCCTGGAGGAATATCTGGAAATGCATCAATAAATATAAAAAACTGTTCCTTGGTTTTACATTTACAACTAAAGAACAGTTTTTTCATATATATTTTTTATTTACCGTAAAATCTTACAGATGATCAGCCCAATACCACATACGGTTATTCCAACTGCGATCACTACATCTTTGTTATCCCCGACAATGTTCACATACTTTGCTTTGCCCGGACGATAAATGATCTCCACCGAATCATTCTGGTTTAACTTTTTGTTTCCGCCATTTGCAGCCAGTAATTTCATATCCTGTCCATTATACTGAAACTGCACAACTGGAAAATCAACACCATTTTCATTGACAAAGCCAGTGATCGTTCCCGGAAGCTTTTCCCCCTGCCGATCAACGATGACCTTAATCAGACACAGGATACCTGCTGCCATCACCCCAATAATAAACCACCAATTCATTTTCTCCTCCTTGTACTCTCCTTTTTACTCTGTGAGCATTGCTCACTTAATACCTCCAATAAATTCTCTGTTACACGCAAAGAATTCATCCCTTTCATATTATCATGCGAACAAAAGAGGAACAAGTTGAAAATAGTAAACCTTGCAAACAAATAATTTCTACTGTCATATCTGTGCAATAACTTTCAATTGTTCCCAACTTCCTTATCATCCTGCTATTTTTACTGTTCTTTACTGTTTTTTATCTTTTTTACTGTTCTTTACTGTTTTCAACAATTATAAATTTAACACAGAAAAAGATGCCAGATATATACTTTTATTAAAAGATATCTGACATCCTGCATATTTGCACCAAATTATTACTCTTATAAATTTTTATAAATACATTTTTATAATTTTAATTATATTATCTTTATATTTATAAATATCATCTACGCTATTTATATAATATCTTGTAAATTTTTTATTTTCATCTGGTAATAGCAACTGCTTCTGTCTCGCATCAAGATTAACTCGACATATGGGCTTTCTATTATTATCTCCAAATAATATACCGAAATAACTTTCTGTATCACGATGAGCAATATTTTTTATATCAGTAATTTCTGCTGCAATAGCTCGGACAATATAAAAAGCTTGGAGTTCTTCCTCTGTCGTTACTATCTTTGAAACTTTTATAGGAACTTCTGATACCTTCGTTGCTGCAAGTTCTTTTTCATCATCAACTGTATCCGCATGTTCTTCGTCAGGAGTTAAAGCTGCTGCTATTTTTTGATTTACTATATCATTTACAAATGAAGTAAATGCTTTTTTCACCAATGGTCGATATTTTTCAATGACCTTTTGGGTTCTCTGCCCTTCATAAACATAAGTCAATATATGTTTTGTAAATTCTTCCGATGGGGCCTCTAGCTCCTTTGCAAAATATCCCTTAATCAGATTAGAATATTTCAATTCAGAAGCTGTACTAAAGATTTTATCTGTATCAAAATTATCTTTACAAAATTTCTTCAACTCATTTATTTGTACATCCCTAATCTGAGTCAAATCCACCTCTAAAAATGGTGTTAAATCCATCTTATTAGTTTCTTCTAAATCTGTATAGAATTTATATACAATACCATTTGTCAAAATTCCAAATTTAGCTTTTGACGTTCCAAAATATCTGAAAAGTTGAGATGTATATTTTGATAATGACTCTGTGCAACTTTTACATTCAATAAGAATTTGAGGTATATTATCAATCAGAATTGCATAATCAACTTTTTCTCCTTTTTTTATTCCAACATCTGCTGTATATTCCGGACAAAACTCCATCGGATTAAAAACATCATATCCTAATAAATTAAAGAACGGCATAACCAATGATGTTTTTGTTGCTTCTTCTGTTTTAATACCATCCTTCAATAAATCAATACGTTTCGTAAAATCTTTTAACTGATCTGCAAACTCCATAAAATACTCCCCTCTCTTATACTTATCACTTAGGCGTTTGCAAAACGCCA
>DJPV01000021.1 GCA_002437435.1 Lachnospiraceae bacterium UBA6403
CTCTCAACGTATGTTTTTGAATAATTATGAAACAAAAGCAAACATTCACTGATTAAAATAATCACCGCTGTTCACGCATATAAATATTCAATCGTTTCATTATAATATTTTCTTTTCCGGGAATGGATCATCCAGCATTCTTGTCGCATGAAACTGACCCTTTTCTGCCGAATCAAGCTGCAGCAACACCGCTCCGATACCGGCTGCACCATCGAATAAACCGATCGGTGTACTTAAGACATTTGGTGCAATACGATCAAGTGCAAATCGCCATGCGCACTCTTTGCCTTCTGTACCGTCTGTGATCGTCGCCCCATCTGTGATGACCTTACCGCATCTCTTTGCCTGTTCCAGATAAGTCTCATCTCCAAATGCAGCCCACAGTCCCAGATACATATTTAACAGTCCTGCAGTTCCGCAGCAGATATTGTAAGTATTCCAGTAACCTTCTGTCCGAACCTCAGGTGCGCCTGTATCGATCACGCCCTGTGTCAGCATGTCGATATACCGTTTATACCGGACTTCGCCTGTCATCTCATATAATTTATAGAAGAAACGATTTGTTCCCGCCGGGCCATGACAATAACCAAGGTAGAACAGATCTTTACGATCCGGCAAACCATGTGGAATCAGGCTTCCTGCCTTCATCTTAACTGCCTGTGCAATCATGAAATCCGCGATTCCCTTTGTCGCATCTAAGAACTTCTGATCACCGGATGCTTCGTACAGATTTAGCAGTACAAATCCGATTCCTCCGGTTCCCATCGGGAAATTCGGATCGATATAATCTTCTTTTGCTCCGAAGTAGACAGGATCTACACCCGGATACCAGCAGGTTCCATTTCCTGCATCATGCCGCTGCTCGATGAAATTCTCTCCTGCTTTTGCGGCAAATGCCGTCCAGTCCTCTCTGCCAAATGTTTTTGCTGCATATAAGAAGAACAGAACCGTTCCGGCATCTCCTACGATACCCGGGAATGAAGTCCAACTGTAACCTTTGCCATTTTTTCCGGGCTTTGCATCTGCCTTTGCAGCCTCAATAATATCTGCCACAAATGTTTTATATTTCTCATTCCCGGTTGCCTTATAGAGCTGTATCATGGCAAAGCCCGCTCCGCTCCAGCCGCTGGAAAATGCATATTTTGAAAAGTTTCTTTTTAAATCCCGGTCATGATCAAAACGATAACGGATATATGTGGCTGCTTCTTCTGCCTCCTGCAGATAGCTCATATCATTTGTCGCCTGATATAATCCCAGAAGAAATACGATGATTCCGGACGCCCCGGCATACATACAGATCTCATCATAATAGATGGCTCTTCCTTCTGCCGCATCCTGCAAAGACCAGTAGATTCCCTCCGGTCCCTGTTTCTTCCGGCTGTTTATGAAATGCATGGTTTCTTTCGCATATGTAAGATAGTCTGCCATGTTGTCTCCTTCCTGTTCTATGTTTTATATTATGTATATATGTTCTTGACCTTACCAAACAGAGGACGCTTCCACTCGTTGTGTCCTGCAGCAGTACTAAGATGCTGCTTATGCATCATCAAGTACCGGCGGACACAAATGCCTCTGTTTTGGTAAGTCAAAACATATATTATACATAATATAAAACATACGATATTCCTTTATTCCTCTGCATACATCTTGGTTGACAGATATTTGAATGCGTTGTCAGCCATGATAATCGCAATATTCTTTCCTGCTGCTTCCGGACGCTCAGCTATGATCGTTGCTGCCTTTAAAGCTGCTGCCGCTGACTGTCCAAGGAATACACCATCACTCTTTACCAGTCTTCTTCCTGTTTCATATGCGTCCTCTGCTACAATATCCAAGCATTCATCATATGGAGCCTGATCCGGATCAAAGAATACCGGAACACTCTGTGCCGGAACATCCTTAAATGCAAGTACACCATCGATCGTATTTGCTTCCGGATGATTGACATTCTTTCTGGACTGTACTGCCGGCTGTGCACCGATGATCTTGATATCAGGATTTTTCTCTCTGAAATATCTGGACAGACCTGCCAGTGTTCCACCGGTTCCAACCAGTGCTACCACATAATCAACCTTTCCATCTGTATCCTCCCAAATCTCTGGTCCAGTTGTACGGTAATGTGCTTCCGGATTATCAGGATTTGTTCCCTGATCGATATAGAAGTAACCATGCTCATCTGCATATTTGTTCATTATAACAGTAAGCTTCGCCATGCTTAAGCCACCATTCTGCAGCATCTCCATGAATCCCGGTACATCAGCTGCCTGAAGCAGTTCTACACCGTATGCTTTTAAGATCAGTGTACGTTCTACCGATACTCCCGGCTGAATGACTACTACATATTTATATCCTTTGGTATTTGCAAATGCTGCTGTTGCAATTCCTGTATTTCCACTTGTAAAATCAAGGATCGTTCCGCCCGGTTTCAGCTTGCCCGATTTCTCAGCTTCTAAGATCATGTTAAGTGCTGCTCGATCCTTTACGCTTCCTGATGGATTGAAATACTCCAGCTTACCAAGGAGGTGGGCATTCAGTCCTAACTCTTTTTCATAATTTACGAATTCAACCAATGGGGTATGTCCTACAAGTTCTGTAATTGATGAATGAATATTTGCCATTTTTTATTTCTCCTTTTCCTATCTGGTTAGTATGTTTTGTTGTCGTTATAAAACCCGGAAGTATCAACCTCCGGGTAAATGTCTGTTTGTCAGTCACCATCCAGCTCTGGATAAATGATTTTCTCATCCGGCACATCTTATAACGTTTCTTTATCCTAGTATTAAAGTAGGTTTTATATATTATGTGCTTATTATAGTGATAATTCCATAATTTGTCAACCAGTCAAAATATTTTAACTAGTTATAACCATAACTTATAGCCCCCCTGCTATTCTTGTAACAGCTATGCCAGCTAACGTCATTACATCGCGATTCACACCTTTGATGTTTTCTGCAAAATCATCATACTTACCTGTATTATGCTGTAATCACTGCTTTTAACCGGTCAAGTGCTTCCTGGATCGTCGCTCTCGGGCATGCAACATTGATACGTTCAAAGCCTTCGCCTACCTGACCAAAGATTGCACCGCTGTCAAGCCACAGCTTTGCCTGATTCACGATCAGATTTTCCCGCTCTTTTTCTGTCAGTCCAAGTGCACGGAAATCCAGCCACAGCAGATAGGTTCCTTCCGGTTCGATCAGCCTGATCTGTGGAAGTTCATTTTTCAGATAATCACGCACAAATGCGATATTGCTCTCTACATATTTCATCATTGCCTGATACCATATCTCGCCATGAGTATACGCTGCTTCACAAGCGGTAAGGCCCATTGCATTTAACTGGCTGTAGCCCGCCGCATCGACCTGTTTGCGAAATGCTGCACGCAGAGTTCCATTTGGAATAAAGATATTCGACACCTGAAGCCCTGCCAGATTAAAAGTCTTTGCCGGAGATGTACAGGTGATGGAGTTCTGTTCGAACTCTTTCTTGATGGTTGCAAATACTGTGTGCTTGTGATCTCCGAAAACGAAATCCTCATGTATCTCATCACTTACAACCGTAACACCATGTTTAATACAGATATCGCCCATCTTTGTAAGTTCCTCTGTCGTCCATACACGGCTGACCGGATTATGCGGACTGCACAACAGGAACAGCACAACATGATTGTCAACGATCTGTTTCTCAAAATCATCAAAATCAATATGATATTTTCCATCAGCTCCAAGCACCAGATCATTGCTCACAAGCTTCCGGTTATTGTCACGGATCACTTCTGAAAATGGATAATAGACCGGCTGCTGGATCAGAACGGCATCTCCCCCTTTGGAATATGCTTTGACAGTCATCGCCAGTGCAAATACAACACCCGGTGTCTTTGTCAGCCAGCTTCGTTCTACCTTCCAGTCATGATGAGTTTCCATCCATTTGCTGACTGCCTCGAAATAACTCTCTCGACTCTCCGTGTATCCAAAGATTCCATGCTGCACACGCTCTGTCAGTGCATCTAATACAAAACTCGAGGTTTTAAAATCCATATCTGCAACCCAGAGGGGAAGAACATCCGCAGGCTTTCCTCTCCGCTCTGCAAAGTCAAATTTCAAACAGTCTGTATTTCTTCTATCTATCACTTCATCAAAATTCAGATTCTTTTCTTCCATATTGTCCTCCTGTTATGTCTCCGATCCTATGATGTAAGTACATTTATATGTCACAGAAATTTTACTTGCAAACACTTTTCATCATTATCGTATTATTCTTCAAAAGAATCAATTGCCTGTTTCAGATCCGCGATCAGATCCTTCTTATCTTCGATTCCTGCTGACAGACGCAGAACACTGTCTGTGATTCCATTCTTTATACGGATTTCCTCCGGTACATCTGCATGGGTCTGTGTCGTCGGATAAGTGATCAGAGTCTCTACGCCGCCGAGACTTTCTGCAAATGGGATCATCTTCAGAGATTCCAGTATATGAAGTGCCAGTGCCTTACTCTCCACTTCAAATGTCAGCATACTCCCAAATCCACTCGTCTGGCTCTTACAGACCTCATAATTATTTGTTCCCGGTATTCCCGGATAATAGACATTCTTTACTTTCTTTTCCTGTAACAGGAATTCCACGATTGCCTGTGCATTTTCCTGTGCTTTCTCCATACGGATCGGCAGTGTCTTGATGCCGCGGAGCACCAGCCAGCTGTCAAATGGTGCAAGACCCGCACCTGTTGTCTTTATGATATATCGCAATTTCTCCGAAAGCTCCGGTGTATTTACCACGATAAATCCGGCCAGTGTATCATTATGTCCGCTTAAGAACTTTGTTCCGCTGTGCAGGATGATATCGGCTCCCAATTCAAATGGCCGCTGGAAATACGGTGACAGAAATGTATTATCCACAATCAGCAGCAGACCATGTTTCTTCGCAAGCTCCGCTGTCTTTCGGATGTCAATAACATTCATCATAGGATTAGTCGGTGTCTCGATATAGATTGCTTTTGTATTTTCTTTGATGTAGTTTTCCGGATCTTCCTCTGCAAAATTAATCCGGCTGAACTCAATTCCATTTTTCTGATTGATATGGTCAAATAAACGGATGCTTCCGCCATACAGATCTGCTTCCGAGATGATATGGTCGCCCGGCTTAAAGATCTCCATCAATGTTGTAATGGCTGCCATGCCGGAAGAAAAAGCAAGAGCATCCAGTCCTCCCTCTAATGACGCAACAATCTTCTCCAACTGTTCTCTGGTCGGATTCTGCAATCTGCTGTAATCATACCCCGTGCTCTGTCCAACTGCCGGATGCGCATACGTTGCTGTCTGATAGATAGGAAAGCTGATTGTTCCCGTTCTGTCGCCTTCAAATTTTTCATGATTTCCATATATACATTTTGTAGCAATTCCTGTATCCATAATAACCGTCATCCTTTCCTGCTGTGTGTTATTGAGATTCATGGTTTAAAATATATTTGATTATTTTAACTTACCAATACAGGGACATTTGAGTCCGCCGGTCCTCACATTTCGTACTTAGTGAGTGTTTTGACACGAGCTTAGAACGAAAGCGCACCCTTGTGGTGTAGATGGCGCATAAGCGGCATCTTAGTACCGTTGCAGGAGTAACTGAGACCTTAGCGAGGCTTTTAGCCGAGGTTAGTTCGAAGTTACACAGAGTGGAAACGAGCGAAAGCGTTCCCTGATTGGTAATGTTAAAAATGAGCAAATATCTAAACCATGAATCTCTCTATTTATACCATAGTATATCAGTAGGAATAGGATTCCGGTACTATGTATTTCTATGAGCTGGTTATAAGTATCATTTATAGCCAGTTCATTACTTAATTGCTGCTTGATCGGATTCTGGCAAGTTCTAGTTTCTCTATAAAGAAAACGGCCAAGCATTTACTCAGCCGTCTTCTTTACATTTTCCTGTGTTCCGTATTGGGTCAGTATCTCGATATAGCGTCTGCCAAGGGTACTTAAGCGCATTCCTTTTCGCTTGACATAGCCGATCGTCATTTTCTCCTCCGTATCAAGCGGGATCGCACGGTAAGCACTGCCGTTTAATTCTTCACAGATAATACCGGAACACAAAGTATATCCATTCATACCAACCATGAGGTTCAGCATTGTTGCACGGTCATCTGCTTTGATGATCTGCTTATATTCCAACGTGCTGAATACTTCTTCTGCATAATAGAACGAATTCCGTTCGCCCTGCTCAAAGGAAAGGCAAGGATAGTCTTTTAATTCATCAAATGCAATCTTCTTTTTTCCTGCCAGTGGATGCTCATTGCTCAGATAGACAAATACATCGCAGTCAAATAATTCCGTGAATTCCAGTCCATTTTCTGAGAAGATTTTCTGCAAAGCTTTTCGGTTGAACTCATTTAAATATAAGATTCCAAGCTCACTCCGATAATCTCTTACGAACTCGATCACTTCATTTGTCCGTGTCTCATGTACTGCCAGCTCAAAATCATCCAGCCGTATCTCCTTTGCAAGTTCGATAAAGGCTTCCACCGCAAATGAATAATGCTGCATGGATACGCTGAATTTATTCTTTTTCTTTTCATTATTTATATACCGATCTTCGATCATCTGATTCAGTTCTACCATCTGTCTGGCATAGCTTAAAAACTCATCGCCCTCTGCCGTGATCACGATACCACGGTTGGTACGGATAAATAATTCGATATTCAATTCTTCTTCCAGATCCCGTATCGTACTGGAAAGCGCCGGCTGGGATACATACAATTCTGCTGCCGCCTTATTCATGGATTTGGTATCTGCTATCTTAACTGCATAGACAAGCTGTTGTAATGTCATATCTGTGCCTCCCGGTTGTTGCTTATATACTCCCTTTTCATACAGGTACTTTATGCTTCTTATATATCACACGACCTGTATCCAAACAATTACGCTCATTGTACCACACCTCATTTATATTTTCGATATTTCCTGACCGATTTTGTAATATTCTGTCAAAGGACATTTTTTTATGTCTGATCTTCCGGTTAAAAAACGGTTAAAACTTCCTTAAATCGGTTGACGAAAATCTACATACATGATAAAAATATATCATTCAAAAAGGGAGTAGTTTCATGCTTTGCATGTGCCGGTTCTCGTCAGTACGCCTTAAAAGGCCGGGGATCGGATAACTGATATATACGTTAAAACGAGACTTTTTGTGCATACTTTTTATGTGCACAAAAGGTCTTGTTTTTTTATCTATCCCAGAAAAAGTTATAAAGAAAGGATATGGTCTTATGAAAGAAATCTACCAGATGAACAAAGAAGAATTATTCCAGACTTACGGGAAACCGGAAGGTCTTATTACTGCAAACGCTAAAGAACGCCTTCAAACCTATGGCGAAAATGCTTTGATCGAACAAAAGAAACAGAGTGCCATTTCTGTCTTTTTTCACCAGTTTGCCGATCTGCTGGTTATCATCCTGATCGCTGCTGCGATCGTCTCTATGGCATCCGGCAACATTGAAAGCACGATCGTTATATTTGCGGTTATAATCATGAATGCGATCCTTGGTACGATCCAATATGTAAAAGCAGAGAAATCTCTCGATTCCTTAAAAGAGTTATCCGCTCCGAAAGCAAAAGTATTGCGTGATGGCATCAAACAGGAGATAGCATCAAAGGACATCGTCCCCGGTGATATCCTGCTTCTGGAAGCAGGTGACATGATCGTCGCCGATGGCCGTATCCTTGAAAATTTCTCTTTGCAGGTAAATGAAAGTTCTCTGACCGGTGAATCGACAAATGTAGATAAAAATGCTTCTGATATCTCCAAAGATGTCGCTCTTGGCGACCGGATCAACATGGTATTTTCCGGCAGTCTTGTTACCTATGGACGTGCAAATGTCCTCGTTACAGCAACCGGAATGCATACAGAAATGGGTAAGATTGCTGCCCTTATGAACAATACAAAATCCAAAGCAACTCCTCTTCAGATAAGCCTTGATAATTTCAGTAAAAAACTGGCAACGATCATTATGGTGATCAGTCTGATCGTATTTGGTCTCCGCCTGATGCAGGGTGATAAAATACTGGATTCCCTGATGTTTGCCGTTGCCCTCGCTGTTGCTGCCATCCCTGAGGCCCTTGGTTCGATTGTTACGATCGTTCAGGCAATGGGAACCAGAAAGATGGCTGCCGATCAGGCGATCATCAAAGATCTGAAAGCGGTCGAAAGTCTGGGCTGTGTCTCTGTTATCTGTTCGGATAAAACAGGTACTCTGACCCAGAATAAAATGACCGTCCAGCAGCTTTATACCTGTGACACCCTGTTAAATGCTGATCAGCTCGATCTTCATATTCCGGCACACCGTTATTTTCTGTATAACTGTATCTTAAATAATGACAGCAATATCCGTGACGGCAAGGATATCGGTGATCCAACCGAAACATGTCTCCTTACAATGGCAAGAAAAACCAGGCTCTTTGATGTCGGTGTAACCGAAGAAGTCCTGCGTGATCTGATGCCGCGTCTGGAAGAAATACCATTTGACTCCGACCGGAAGCTGATGAGCAGCAAATACATGATTCACGGCATACCTACAATTCTGACAAAAGGTGCTGTCGATGTTCTTCTTAACCGTATGGATTCGATCATCACAGAGGATGGTGTACGTCCGATTACCGAGGATGACCGAAACCGGATTCTGGAACAGAATCTGCAGTTTTCCAGACAGGGATTACGGGTTCTGGCACTTGCCTATAAAGAATGTGCAGACTCTGAAGTCCTGACAGCAGCCTCCGAATACGGCTATACCTTTATCGGTCTTGTATCCATGATCGATCCACCAAGAGAAGAATCCATGGCAGCAGTTTCAGATGCTATCTCTGCCGGGATCAAACCGATCATGATAACCGGAGATCACAAAGTAACAGCGACTGCCATTGCCAGACAGATCGGTATCTTTCACGATGGTGATATGGCTGTCACCGGTCAGGAAGTTGACCGGATGACCGATGATGAACTCATAGATGTTCTTCCAAAAATCTCTGTCTATGCCAGAGTTTCACCGGAAAACAAGATCCGTATCGTTGATGCATGGCAGAAGAAAGGGCATATCGTTGCCATGACCGGTGACGGCGTAAACGATGCTCCTGCACTGAAAAAAGCAGATATCGGCGTTGCTATGGGAATCACCGGAACCGAGGTATCGAAGGATGCCTCTGCCATGATCCTTGCAGATGATAACTTTGCAACGATCATAAAAGCAGTCTTAACCGGACGAAATGTTTACCGCAATATCATGAATGCGATCCTGTTCCTGTTATCTGGAAATCTTGCCGCCATTCTGGTCGTTCTCTACTGTTCCATCATGGCACTTGATACCCCATTTCAACCGGTCCATCTGCTCTTTATCAATCTGCTGACCGATTCACTTCCGGCCCTTGCTATCGGCATGGAACCATCCGATAAAAAACTGCTTCATAATAAACCAAGAGATCCTAAGGCAGGAATCTTCAATAAATCCTTCTCGCTTCAGCTTATCTCCTATGGTATCCTGATCGGTATTGTAACGACTGTCGCCTTTTATCTGGGTGATTCCGTAAATGCCCTGACTGCCAGCACAATGGCATTTGCCACACTGACACTCGCCAGACTGTTCCACGGATTTACCTGCCGCAGTGAATCCTCTATTGTAAAGATCGGTATCCGCTCCAACCTCTGGAGTGTCGCTGCTTTCTTTGCCGGAGTCCTGCTGCTGGGCTTTGTCCTGCTCGCACCATTTATGCATGGTTTATTTATGATCGCTGACCTGACCGTTAAAAATTTATTGAGCATTTTGCTTTTAGCCTTTCTGCCAACTTTTGTTATTCAGATTACACGGATAATCAAAGAAGCTGTTCACAAATAACTGTGGTATCCACCATATGAACAAGTCACAGCACAGCCGACTAATCTACAATACTTCAATGCCGGAACACCGGGCACAACGATTTTATCGTGCCCGGTGTTCCATGCAGATTGGAGTTTCATTGAAAAGGTTGTACATAAGCTGAACATACCATCATCCATACTGAAATTTCTTCTAATAAAACTCCAGCCGGTGTTCTGCAAGTTCATCGCCTTCATAAACCAGCCGCAGAGTGAAGAACCGCTGCTCGTCTTCCAGTAGGAGCTTTAAGAAAATGGCATCGCCTGTCCAGGTTGGGAGGGATGGCACGATGCTTTTATCTACCCATTCCAGTTCTCCTTCGTTGCAGGCGGTTAAACCTCCGGTAAAGCCATCTGCTGTAAACAGACACATCAGCTCCGGCTCACAGATATCACTGATGAAAGTGATCAGCCCCCGGAACTGATAGGACGTCAATGTCAGTCCTGTTTCTTCTTTTACTTCCCGAAGCAGACAGTCTTCCGGCCCTTCTGTTCCTTCTGCATGTCCGCCGACTCCGATCCATTTATTTTTATTAATATCTTTCTCCTTCTTCGTACGATGAAGCATCAGATATTTTCCGTCTTTCTCTATATAACATAACGTTGTCATTTTCATAGTTTTCTACCAGCACTTTCCCGAAAATTATAACTTTTCATTTACTAACATTCTGACACTCTAAGGGTTTCGATTTCAATATGTAATTCTTTTTACTTAGAGTTCCGGCTCCTTGCATACATCGATCCAGCCTGCTGCATCTGCCACAGCTTCAAGCTCTGCAATCGTAAGCTTAACCGCGCTGTGATCATTTCCAGCCGCAGGGTATACAGTATCATACCGTTTTAAACTCTCATCCAGATAGACCCGGATTCCTTCATTTATACCAAACGGACATACGCCGCCGGGTGCATGCCCGACCACTGCCTCCACTTCATCAAATGGAATCATCTTTGCCTTTACGTGAAATGTATCTTTGTATTTGCGATTATCCACTCTGGCTGTTCCCTCGGTCAGAATCAGTACCGGCTGTTCCCCCTGTAAAAATGACATCGTCTTTGCTATCATCCCGGGCTCTACACCCAATGCTTCCGCTGCAAGCTGAACAGTGGCACTGGATTCCTCCAGTTCTATAATATGATCTTCATATCCTTTATCTTTCAGATATTTCTTTGCTTTTTCAAGTGACATAGCATTCATCTCCTGTTATTTCTCATGTTTTCCCATATGCGCTCATTATACCCTACCCCCGGACAAATGCAACTGATATATTAAACTAACATATCTTTATGATATGTCTCCATAGACAAATGCAACCAATATATTCAAATCAACTGCCATATTGAATTCTTCACTTTTCCGGTGCTATAATAAAGAATATCAGGCTGTAACCCGCCTGATCATTATACATGAAGCAATTACAAAACATCGACGGTTTTGCAATTACCTATATAACTTTATACGGAGGTATTTATAAAATGAGTAAAATTGATGAAGTCAGAAGTGAAATGATGGCAGCCATGAAGGCGCATGATAAAGAGAGAAAGGATGCCTTATCTGCACTCCTTACAGCCCTAAAGAATAAATTTATAGATAAACGTGCCGACCTGACAGAGGAAGAAGAAAATGAAGTTGTATTAAGAGAGATCAAACTCGCAAAAGAAACGATCGATACAACACCTGCTGATCGTACCGATATCATAGACGAATGCAAAGCAAGAATCGCCGTATTCGAAGAATTTGCACCAAAGATGATGGATGAAGCAGAAATTACTGCTACGATCAAAGAAGTTCTTGCAGGTCTTGGCCTCGAAACTCCAACAGCAAAAGATAAGGGCAGGATCATGAAAGAACTGATGCCTAAGGTTAAGGGCAAGGCTGATGGAAAACTGGTCAACCAGATTCTTACCTCTATGATGGCATAAAAATACCAGAAAAAACTCCATATCTGGCGTCTATATATCTTTATTTCACAGAACACTTTCGTTCGATCCGAAACGTAGCGGTACTAAACTCATCACCTGTTGGTAATTCATTAAGAACCGACGTTCCAGATAAGTCTGCTTCATAAAATATATAGACGCCAGACATGGAGTTTTTTTAATTTATATCTCTGCTTTCATTGCAAGATTCTTTTATTCTTTCTCTACTCTCTCACCAGATGTAACTTTTCCGCAAGCTTCAGAATCAGGTTGCCCTTTGGCATTGCAAGAATTTCTTCTTTCGTATATCCTCCGACTGCCAGAATGGCTGCTGCATAGAATACAACTGCAAGCAGGATCGCCAGAACAACGCTGACTGAATTCATATGGCTCAAATGATAGAAGATCTGATAACTGCCCCACGCAACGATTCCCATAAATACTGATGCAATGGCAGGAGCAAGATAAATCTTCTTCACATCAAGTTTCGTAGACATATATTTGGATACAGATATATGGTTAAAAATACATGCCAGTAATGAATACAGGATCGTAGCTGCTACCAGACCGAACAGCTTCGCATCTGTAAATTTCAAAATAGCAGCAAGGAAAATCAGGTGTATCAATAATGCAAGGGTTGCATTCTTCACCGGTTCCATAACCTTTCCGATTCCCTGTAAGATACTGTTTGTAAGTGTAGATAACGAATAAAATACCACAGATATACATCCGGCAGTCAATGCCTTGAATACGAGCGGATCTGCTCCACGGAACAACAGAGTAATGATCGGTTCTGACAACACACCGATTCCGACTGCACAAGGAATCGTTACCATCATCGTGATACTCATGGACTGATTGTATACATGATTCGTTTCCAGTTTATCTCCCTTGGTAAATGCACCTGAAATATTCGGTATAAGGGTCGTTCCAACTGCAGATGCAATTGATACCGGAAGATTGATCAGCACCATGTACTGACCGGAGAAGATACCATACAAATTTGCAGATTCAACACGATCCACATTTTTACTGTTTAAGACATTGTAGAAAATCTTCATATCTACGGTAGTCGTAATATTATATACAAATGCGGCTATAATGATCGGCGTTACGATCATTACGATCTGCCTGAATAACTTCCCATAGGATTCTACATTTGACGAAGTATCATTCTCTACGGTCTCCATGATCTCTTTTCTTCTTCCCGCATAAGCGATCAGAATATAGATGATACCACAGAGAACACCTGCTCCTGTTCCCATCGCACTGCCTGCCGCACCGTATTTTGCATGCTCCGAGGTTTCCGGTGCAAATGGTCTGGACATCAGATAGGCAGCCAGAACGCTGACAACCGCATTTGCGATCTGCTCCAGAATCTGGGATATAGAGGTCGGGATCATCGTCTTATATGCCTGAAGATATCCTCTGTAAATTGCAAGAAATCCTGACAGAAATATTGTTGGTGCAAGGATCTGTAAGCTTAAGATTGCATTTGGCTGTTCCTTTACAAGAACCGGTGCAAATGCAAATGTAAGAACACCTGCCAACAACCCGGCAGATACTACATAGATAAATGCACACTTAAATACTCGTCTTGCATTTTTGTATTCTCCCAACGCCAGTTTACCTGAAATAATCTTTGAAACCGCAGTCGGGATACTATAGGTTGCAATCATCAATATCATGGAATAGATCGCATATGCCGTACCATAATATCCATTCCCCTCATCTCCGATGATCTGAAACAACGGCGACCGATATAACAGACCGATCACACGGGATAATATACCTGCACCTGCCAGCACAGCCGCCTGAAAGGCGAAATTTGTTCCTACACCGGATGGTTTCTTTATTTTCTTCTTGCTATTATCATTCTGCATGATTGTTTCTCCTGATTACCGCGTACTCTGTTGCACATATTTCCATCGTCTGCTATACTGACATCAGAATTGGCACACGTTTCCAATACCCTATATATATACCAGTTTTTTCTACTTATTACAAATAAAATATGTAAAAGATTTTTATAAAAGGAGGTTTTCCGCCTATGTCAAATACAAATATTCCAAAAGATCCTGTTATGCTTGTTAGTTTTATTAATATGAAACTTCGTGATTTTTATCCAAGCCTGAACGAATTATGTGCCGATCTGGATCTGAATGTAAACGATATATCCGAAAAACTGGCATCTGCCGGTTTTAACTATGATGGAAAATTAAATCGATTTGTATGATAAAATGATTCTAATTCAAAGAAAACAACTATTTTATCCTATAGCAAATGGAACGCCGGCAGATTTCTAACCGGGTATTTACCCCACAGAAATCTGCCGGCTTATTCTATCACATAAATCTACACTATATGTGTCCTGTCTTTTATGGATATGCTGCTTTTATTACATCTGGTCATCTCTGGCATCATCACTGCTCTGCTTTTCAGCTTCATGCTCTGTCGCTGCCAACTGATCATCTGCTTTCTCTGTATGCATCACTTTCTCGATCTTCCGATATAGCTTCTTCGCATGCCGCTTCGCTTCACGCTCAGCCTTTGCGGCCGCTTTTTCTTTCGGCGTTTTTTTGTGAAAACGGATATCCTCCTCTTCCTCTGTCAGATAGATCGGTTTTCCGGTTTCTTCATCGATTCGTTTAATTCGTTCAAATTCCGAGGATACCGATACCAGCTGCTTCTTTTCCAGCTTATCCGTACACGTCTTATTGATATACATATAAATGCACGCAAATACCGGAACCCCAAGCAGCATTCCATAAAATCCAAAGATACCACCTCCTACAATAACTGCGGTCAAAACCCAGAAACTGGAAAGTCCTGTTACATCACCAAGAATCTTTGGTCCTAAGATATTACCATCAAACTGCTGGATACAAAGGATCATGATAAGCAATACAATACTCTTGATCGGATCCGCAATCAGAACAATGAACACACATGGGATCGCACCGATGATCGGGCCAAAGAATGGAATTACATTCGTTACTCCAATGATCGCACTGATCAAAAGTGCATATGGCATATCTACAATCGTTGTCAGAATAAATGTTATGATCCCGATTATGATCGAATCCACGATCTTACCATTGATAAACTGGCTGAAGATCTTATTTACACTGGAAAGTCCATCCAGAATGATATTTGCATTTTTCAGTTTAAACAATGCATACACGATCTTCTTACCTCTTGAAGCCAGATATTCCTTATTCGCCATCACATAGATAGACGCTACAATACCGATCAGAAAATTATAAATAAACTTCAGACCACCAACTACACCGGAACTGATATTTAATACGATCTTATCCAGATTTGGAACAACATCCGTATTCACCCATTTCTGCAACCGATCATATATGGTATTTACAATATTCATAACCATCTCTTCGGATTCACCGAGATTCTTGAATTTGTCATATATGGTATTGATTGCTTTCATAACATTATTATAATAGTTATCCATATTGGATATCAGGAGATTGATACTGTCGATAACCTGCGGCACTACCATCCAGACCAATCCGGTCAGCAGCCCAAGGAACAATATGATCGTTATGATGATCGATATGGCTCTCGATACATGAAACAGTTTCTTCTTATCCTTTATTACCCGATCCTGCAGGATCGTATGACACAGCCGATCAAAAAATATAAGCAGCGGATTCAATAAAAATGCAATCACAAAGCCGATAACGATCGGTGCTGCTGCGCCCGTTATCGTATCAATTATCTTGCGAAAGCCTGTCCACTCCTCCAATATCTTATTAAATACAAGTGCTGCTGCAATTACCAGAAATATGATTGTTCCGGCTTTGAACAGTCGTTTTTTTCTTTCATTTCCCAATTTTGTCTGATGACCTTTCCCTTTCTGTATTGAATATCCAGTATCTGATATGTCGTCTCACCATATCGCTCTAACAACACATCAACAGATTCATTTTTACATATAATTATAAACAATCTGAAAAAATTATATACTGTTTCAAAATGCCAGGCAATAGAATTTCCTATTTTTAATTGATTTTAAACAGATTTAACCAGAAATTTACCAAAGTCCAAAAAGTTCAAAAAGTGAACCTTAATTATCCCTATATTTTTGAAAAAAGCATTGTCGATATTGGGGTTACATAGTAAAATGGTGACATGTTTAAGGGTTCTTAACAAACCACAAAACTTATTTTGCCTAAGACCGGGGAGGCATAAAGGAGGTGTTCTTATGGAAAATGAATTAATCTGTCAATTAATTATCTGGTCCATTATCTTCATGGTCTGTATAATTATCGAAATCATTACTCTCGGACTCACAACCATCTGGTTTGCGGGAGGAGCTTTAGTATCTGCGATCTCAGTATTCTTTGGTACATCATTGATCGTTCAGATATTGATCTTTGCAGTTATTTCATTAGTTCTTCTGTTTACAACAAGACCTATCGCTTTAAAACATTTCAAATTATCCGATATGGAAAAAACAAATGTTGAAAGTCTGGTCGGAAAACAGGTGATCGTATCTGAAACCATTGATAATCTAAAGGCTTCCGGTCAGGTAAAGGTAAACGGTCTCGAATGGACCGCCCGAGCTGCTGATGAAACTGATATTATTCCGGTTGGAACCGAAGTAACGATCAATAAAGTTTCCGGTGTAAAAGTAATCGTCAGCAGAACATAAATTATTCAATTTGACAGATACTATAACTGTCGCCACTTAAAGGAGGTACTTATTATGGATTCACCACTCACATGGCTGGTAATTATCTTAGTATTCATTGCTATCATTATTATCTGCAGCACAATTAAGATCGTCCCACAGGCACATGCTTACGTTATCGAACGTCTGGGAACCTACTGCGGTACATGGTCCGTAGGTCTTCACATGAAGATGCCTGTTATCGACAAGATCGCACGTCGCGTTACATTAAAGGAACAGGTTGTAGACTTCGCACCACAGCCGGTTATCACAAAAGATAACGTTACAATGAGAATCGATACTGTCGTTTTCTTCCAGATCACAGATCCAAAGCTTTTCTGCTACGGCGTTGAAAATCCGATCATGGCAATCGAAAACCTGACAGCAACCACACTCCGTAACATTATCGGTGATCTCGAACTTGACCAGACACTGACATCCAGAGAGACGATCAACACAAAGATGCGTGCTACTCTGGACGAAGCAACCGATCCTTGGGGCATCAAGGTAAACCGTGTTGAGTTAAAGAATATTATCCCACCTGCAGCAATTCAGGATGCCATGGAAAAACAGATGAAGGCAGAACGTGAAAGACGTGAACAGATCCTGAAAGCAGAAGGTGAAAAGAAATCTGCAATTCTTATTGCAGAAGGTAACAAACAGTCTGTTATCCTGGAAGCCGAAGCTGAGAAGCAGTCACAGATTCTCCGTGCAGAAGCTAAGAAGGAAGCAACGATCCGTGAAGCTGAAGGTCAGGCACAGGCTATCCTCGCTGTACAGCAGGCAAATGCAGACAGTATCCGTCTCTTAAATGAATCTGCTCCATCCAATCAGGTTCTTACGATCAAGAGTCTGGAAGCTTTCGCAAAGGCTGCCGACGGCAAGTCAACAAAGATCATTATTCCATCTGATATTCAGGGTGTTGCAGGTCTTGCAACTTCATTATCAGAGTTAGTGAAAACAGAGAAATAAGATTGAACTGATTCAATGACAAATACAACGTAATGATAATATCTATCTGTTAATATTAAAAACTGCCACTGTCAGAATCGAGCCATTCTGATAGTGGCAGTTTTTATTTTCTATCTTATACATAATATCTGTATATCGTGAGCATAGCTCACTCAATGCATTCCGCAAAACCAGCGCCTTTGCGATATATCTGTTGTCCTTACAATTACTCCGCGCTTTCATCCGCCCAGTTCTTTATCATTGCTATCTCTCTTGCATATCCGGCATCATCATTTGGTGTCTCTAAGATAAACGGTCTGCCCGCAAGCAATGGATGCGTTACGATCCGTTTTAATGCTTCTGCTCCGATCTCACCCTCTCCGATCTTCTGATGTCGGTCTTTGTGTGAATCTCTCACATTCATACTGTCATTTAGATGAACAGCTTTTAAACGGTCAAGTCCGATGATCTGATCAAAGGTACGAAGCACACCATCCAGATCTTCCACAAGATCATAGCCACCATCCCATGTATGACAGGTATCAAAGCATACCCCGATCTTATCCTTGCAGTCAACAAGCTCTATGATACGTTCCAGTTCTTCAAAATTTCTTCCGACTTCCGAGCCTTTGCCTGCCATTGTTTCAAGTAATACGACTGTGCTCTGATCCGGTTTGATCGCATGATTTAATGCATCAGCAATTACCGGTATGGCTTCTTCTGCTCCCTGACCAACATGTGCACCCGGATGGAAATTATAATAATTTCCCGGAAGATACTCCATCCGCTCCATATCATCCTTTAAGATATTCCATGAGAACTCCCGAATATCCGGTTTTGCTGCACAAACATTCATCGTATATGGTGCATGTGCGACCAGTTTTCCAAAATGATGTTTCTCCATCAGGGAACGTAACCGTTCCGCATCTGCCGGATCGATCTCTTTCGCCTTTCCACCCCGTGGATTTCTTGTGAAAAATGCACATGTATTTGCACCAAGTTTCAATGCCGCCTTTCCCATCGCTTCAAAACCTTTGGAGGACGACAGGTGATTTCCTATATATATCATGTTGTTTCTCCTATATTGTACAAAAAAGCCGGATTGCTCCGGCTTTCTTGTGTTTATATCATTTCCCTGATTCTTAGTTGTTCTTATAGTAGTTGATCAGGCAGCCATCCATGATGATCTGTCTCTCATCATCGGTCAGGCTTCCAAGCTTCAGGTCTAATTCCCTGAAGTCTTTATTTACAACATATGCCTTGATGACCTCGTCCTTATTCTGGACAGCCTCACGGATACCCGGAATAAATACATAATCATCATTGTCAAATGCGAAATCTTCCTCCATGATGAATGGAAGCATACCCCAGTTGATCAGGTTGGATCTGTACCGCTTTGTTGCATATTCCTTAGCAATATTTGCCCAGCCGCCAAGTACCTTCTGGCAGGAAGCCGCCTGTTCTCTGGCAGAACCGTCACCCGGCTTTACAGCAAAGATCGTACTACCGTAACCGGTATTGGAACCTGTGATCTCACGATCTGCAAACTTGGCTTTGATCTCTTTCATCATTGGCTTCATGGATTCATCTGCCTTGCAGAAGCATCCAAATTCTTCTCTCTTCTTCTCAACTGCCTGAATTGCCTTTGCACGGCCTACATATTCAGGATCCTTTCTGGATAAGGTGAACTCAGCAAGTCCCAGTGGATTTGACCGATAGGAAGATGTCTCACCGGATGGGATCAATTCATCTGTTGTTGTTACAGGATCGTTGATAACAGATGCAACCTTTAATAACAGGTTGTCTGTCAGAGCAATCATCTCCGGCCAGTCTTTGATATTTGGACCAAACTTGATCTCAACAGATGGATCAGCCTTGCCGACACCATTGTAAACTCGTCTGTCATAAATAGTCTTATCGAAGAAATATTTCTGTCCCTTGTATTCAACATCCAGATCTGTAGCTGCTGTAAGATATCCCTTGTTAGCTGCTGTAGCTGCAATCGAACGTGCATCCATAAGTGCAACAGATGAGATCTGACCATTCTGGATCTTGGAACCTTCACGGTTCGGGAAGTTTCTGGTTGAATGACGGATTGATAATGCATTATTTGCAGGTGTATCTCCGGCACCAAAGCAAGGGCCGCAGAATGCTGTCTTAACGATCGTACCGGTCTCGATCAGGTCAGCCAGTACACCGTTCTTTGCAAGCTCCATGTAGATAGGAGTTGATGCAGGATATACAGACATTGTAAATTCATCTGCACCGATGCTTCTTCCACGGATGATATCTGCTGCCTGACAGATGTTCTCGAATCCACCACCGGCACATCCGGCGATAATTCCCTGTTCTACATATAATTTGCCATCACGGACTTTATCCTTTAATGTGAAGTCAACCTTGCCGTCCAGACTAACCAGTGCGCGCTTCTCGCAGTCGTCTAAGATATCCATCAGATTTGCATTTAATTCTTCAATTGTATATGTATTGCTTGGATGGAATGGCATAGCGACCATTGGTTTTACCTTTGACAGATCCACATATACAACACCATCATAGTAAGCAACGGAACCCGGATTCATTTCCTTGTATGCTTCCGGTCTGTAGTGTGTATCATACCACTCTTTGATCTTCTCATCTGTCTTCCAGATAGAGGACAGACAGGTTGTCTCGGTTGTCATTACATCGATACCGATACGGAAATCAGCAGATAATTTATCAACACCAGGTCCTACGAACTCCATTACCTTATTCTTAACATAACCACACTGGAAGGTTGCTCCGATGATCGCAAGGGCAACATCCTGAGGGCCTACTCCCTTTGTAACTTCTCCATCCAGATAGATCGCTACTACACCAGGCTTAGCAACATCGTAGGTTCTGCATAAGAGCTGCTTCGCAAGCTCTCCACCACCTTCGCCGATCGCCATAGTACCGAGCGCACCATAACGGGTATGGCTGTCAGAACCAAGGATCATCGCACCGCATTCTGCAAGCATCTCTCTTGCGAACTGATGGATAACTGCCTGATGAGGTGGAACATAGACACCACCGAATTTCTTTGCACAGGAAAGACCAAACATGTGGTCATCCTCATTGATCGTACCACCAACTGCACATAAGGAGTTATGACAGTTTGTAAGAACATAAGGAATTGGGAATTCTTTCAGTCCTGAAGCTCTTGCTGTCTGGATGATACCTACAAATGTTATATCGTGAGAGGTCATCTTATCAAATTTGATCTTAAGATTGTCCATATTGTCAGATGTGTTGTGCTTCTCCAAAATACCATATGCCATAGTATTCTTTGCAGCTTCTTCCTTAGATGGAGCTGTACCAAGCTTCTGTGTAAGGATCGCATTTGCATCGGCATTGTCTTCTACAAGCTCTGTGCCATTTAAAAGATAAGCACCATTGTCAAATAATTTAATCATTCTATTTCCTCCTAAAAATGTTGGTGATTAATTTTCTCGTTTTGTCAATCGTTGTTTATTTTATCACAAATCGGCATAGTTGTGAACAACTATGCCGATGAAAGTTTTCTATATTATATTTTTAATCATCCTGTTTCAACCGAAAACCTGAATAAGCACTACTGTTTTTATTCTGTGAATCACTTTCAGCGGAATCAGCAGTCTGGGGTTGTTCATAATTCATGGCAGTCTCATCTGCATCCTCTGCCATCTGTGTTGTATCCGGCACTGTCTGATAGTCCGTGGCTGCATTTCTATCCGCCGGCACGGTCGCAGCTTCTGTAAAAGCTCCTGTAATCACCTGCATTCTCTTGTGGAGTTCTTCCATTCGCTGTGCTTCCTCCTGCGCTTCAAGACGGACTTTTTCTAATTTCTTCCGTTTCATCTTCCGGTCAAGCAGCCAAATATATAATGCAAATCCTGCCGCGATCCCCCCGATGATCGACCAGATCATGATCGCATTATAATTTGGAAACATTCTATAATATTCAGCCGCTGTCTTCCCTGTCACATCCATAGAGACTTCTGCATCGGAACCGCCATGATCGTGTCCCTGCCAGTCCGCATCAGATTTAAGAAAATAATCATACCCAACATTCTGTCCACCAAGATCATCCCATGTCAGATCGATATTATACCAGTGTCCATCTACCTGAACCCGGTTCCACAGATGCTCGGATTCCAATCCAAAACCATATTCACAGGTAACAGGAATCCCAGCCTTTTTCATAATGATATAAAATGCCAGCGCATATCCGTTACATGCTGAATCTCCTCTGTATAGAGTATTACATGCGCCACCGGATGAGCGGTTATATTCATTATGTAAGATGATATAATCATGTACTGCTTTCACCTTCTCATAATCTGACAGTCCCTTTATCTTCCCCGCGATCTGACTGGAACGGATAAATACAAGAAAGCTTTTCAACCGGCTCATATGACTGATCTTTACTGCTACCTTTTCTCCGCCTGCATCAGGTGTATATACATAAGAAAATGCATAAAACTCTCCGCCTGCATACATATTCTTTTCCATCAATTTGTCAATGACCGACTGATAATCCATGTACGGTTCCCCTGTTGTTTTTAGCGTAACCGTATTCTTATACCTTGAAGCGGCTGTTGCAACTGCATCATTGATCTCATCGTAGGTTGACAGTCTTCCTGTCGATACCGGCAGTATCTTCAAAACAACACAGTAAATAATAAACAACAGAATAATTCCCTCAATTACGATCTTTACTTTTTTCCCCTTTGACATTTTTCTCTCCTCTTTTTAGTATCCTTAAT
>DJPV01000038.1 GCA_002437435.1 Lachnospiraceae bacterium UBA6403
TATGAAAACAGGTGTATTCCCCCGGCGCTTTAACAGCTTCACATCTTCCTCTGTCAAAGGTTTATACGGAATATCCGCCATCCCACTTATTTTCAGATCATACGCATTTGTCTCTCGTATTTTTAATCCGGATGTCTTGTTTTTCGTCAATGAGACAATTGTAATTGGTACTAAAATACATAATACAAAAATTCCAAACTCTAAAATCATGTAACTCCTCCTTATCTTTGCGTTTTTATCCAAGGGATTCATTATCCTCGTCTACAATTTCATAATTCCAGGGACGCCGTTTGTTATAACGAATCTGCATCGTTTCTCCCTGGATATCTTCAGATTCAGGATCTGCAACCGGATAGAATGTATGCCAGGCGCTTTGCATCTTTCCATTTGCAATATAGGTAATCTCGTATTGGTAATACGGTTCTGGTTGTGCAAAATGATACTTGCCTATTTTTAACGGTTTTAAAACCCGTTTTCCTGTGAAAGTTGCGGTTGTTTCTTCCCAGACTCCCATCTTTTTACGGTTCTGGAAGTTTGACATAATCTCAAATAAATTCATGCTCTCACCTCGCGTCTTAACTATGGAGGGACGATTCTTTTGTCTCGATACTTTGTGGCAAAAAGAAGTGTCCCTGTTTTAAAGCCCCCAAAAAAATTTAAAGGTATCCTCCACTTATATGGATATATAGGGTTTTGAACCCAGTATCATGACAGAAGCTACGTCCCTGCTCGCTACACAGGCAAATCACGTCTTAATCTTGCTAATTTAATCTGCTCTCCCATTGTTTTCAATATATCTTCTGTTTTAGGTAATATGTTATACACTGCTTTTTTCATTTTTGTATTTTCTCCCCTCTTTTAATGTTTATTTAACCATGAGCAAAACTCCACATATTCAGTATTTATGCGAGTTTGCGAGGCATGACAACCTCTTTTATCACTCCAAATCACTCAATGCATTCGAAAAATCAACTCTTGCAAGCAAATAATTGTGTGTTCATTCTACTTCATTTCCCGTAATAACAAAACCCTGTTATCTGCACTTTTCCGTCTTTTATTCGTTCAAATTTCATCTCTTATTTACAAAAAATTTTTTATTTACTTCTTATATATACATGTTATAATAAAAAAGTCTACGTTTTATTAAGAAATTTTTTCAATAAACCTTCTATTTGTCTGAAAATCATAGGGGAAAATCATTTCTATATTCATTCTGACATATCGATGAGTTTATAGTCACAAGGAGAGATTAAAAAGTGAAAGATACGATTGAGATCAGATGGCACGGCCGGGGCGGCCAGGGTGCCAAAACTGCTGCTCTGCTTCTTGCAGATGTAGCTTTTAAAACAGGAAAATACGTTCAGGGATTCCCGGAATATGGTCCGGAGCGAATGGGTGCGCCGATCACTGCTTATAACAGAATCAGCAGCGATCCGATCCGTGTTCATTCTAATATCTATACCCCACAGTATGTTGTTGTCGTTGACGAGTCCCTCTTAGAATCCGTGGATGTAACCGCCGGATTAAAGGAAGATGGTGCGATCGTCATTAATACCCCAAAGACACCGGATGAGGTTCGTCCACACTTAAACGGCTACAAAGGAAAAGTTTATACCTTAGATGCCCGGGAGATCTCGATGCAGACACTCGGCAAGAACTTCCCGAATTCTCCTATGCTTGCTGCGATCGTTGCAGTCAGCGGTATCATGGAGCAGGATGATTTCCTTGCAGATATGAGACTTTCCTATCAGCACAAATTTGCAAAGAAGCCTGAGGTTATCGATGGAAATATGAAAGCCCTTGAGCTTGCATTTAAGGAGGTAACCAAATAATGAGAACAGATATCAGCAGAATACATGAAAAAAGTAAATATACAGAGATCACCCCCGGTAACCATGTGTACGGCGGTGGTACTTCCAAAGCATTTAACACAGGTGAATGGAGAACTGCTACTCCTGTCGTTGATGAGAGCAAATGTGTGCACTGTCTGTTATGTGCGCCGGTCTGTCCGGACAGCTGCATCCCGGTCGTAGGCGGCAAACGTCTTGATTTCGACCTGAATCACTGCAAGGGCTGCGGTATCTGCGCTTACCAGTGTAAGTTTGGTGCTATTACGATGAAGGAGGGCAAATAAATGGGTATCAGAGAACGTTTATCAGGAAATGAAGCGGTGTCATTTGCGATCAAACAGATCAACCCGGATGTCATGCCGGCATTCCCAATCACCCCTTCTACGGAGATTCCACAGTTTATTTCTACATATATTTCAAATGGTGAGATCGATACAGAATTTATCCCGGTCGAGAGTGAACACAGTGCCATGAGTGCTGCGATCGGTGCAAGTGCTGCCGGCTGCCGTGTCTTGACAGCAACCTCATCCTGCGGTATGGCTCTGATGTGGGAGGAACTTTATGTAGCAGCTTCCAATCGTCTGCCGATCGCACTGGCTCTTGTAAACAGAGCTTTATCCGGTCCGATCAATATCAACTGTGACCACTCAGACAGTATGGGTGCAAGAGATACCGGATGGATCCAGATCTACGCAGAGAATAATCAGGAAGCTTATGATAACTTCGTACAGGCTTACCGGATCGCAGAACACAAGGATGTCCGTCTTCCGATCATGATCTGTCAGGATGGTTTCATCACCAGTCACGCAGTTGAGAATATCGAACTGTTAGAGGATGACAGGGTAAAAGCATTTGTCGGCGAATACAATCCGGAACAGTACCTTTTAAATCCAAAGATGCCTATGGCCGTTGGTCCATATGCAACTTCTCCATTTTATATGGAATCCAAAATGAATCAGAACGAAGCTATGAAGAATGCCAAGCAGGTGATCCTGGATGTTGCAGATGATTTCGCAAAGATCTCCGACAGACAGTATGGCTTCTTTGAGGAATACAAATTAGAGGATGCTGATTATGCGATTGTCATGATCGGTTCCGCAGCAGGAACGACAAAAGAAGCGATCGATGCATTACGCGCACAGGGTAAGAAGGTTGGCTTATTAAAGCTCCGTGTCTTCCGTCCATTCCCTGGTGAGGAGATTGCAAAGGCTCTGGCTCATACAAAGGCTGTTGCGATCTTGGACCGTTCCGAAGGTTTCCGTGCAGGCGGCGGTCCTTTATCCGCCGAGATCAAGGAGCACCTGTATGATATCGGAGCTTCTACAAAGGCAGTCAGCTATATCTACGGTCTGGGCGGCAGAGATTACACAACAGTGGAAGCAACGGATGTATTTAAGCAGTTAGAGGAAATGATCGAGCAGGGCAAGACCATTTCACAGTATCAGTATATTGGACTTAGAAAGTAAGGAGGTAAGACAAAATGGCATATAATTTTAAAGAAGTAATGAACAAGCCTGAGCGTCTTGCTCCAGGTCATAGAATGTGTGCAGGATGCGGCGGTACGATCGCAGTTCGTAATGTACTCCGTGCCCTTCATGAGGGTGACAAAGCAGTTATCGGTAATGCTACCGGATGTCTGGAGGTTTCCACCTTCATGTACCCATATACCGCATACGAAGACAGTTACATTCATAACGCATTTGAAAATGCAGGTGCTACCCTCTCCGGTGTAGAGACTGCCTACCGTGTATTAAAGAAAAAAGGTAAATTAGATGAAACATACAAATTTATAACATTTGGTGGTGACGGCGGTACTTATGATATCGGTCTGCAGTCTTTATCCGGTGCTATGGAGCGTGGTCATGACATGGTATATGTCTGCTATGATAACGGTGCGTATATGAATACCGGTATCCAGCGTTCTTCTGCTACTCCGATGTATGCAGATACAACTACCACTCCTGTCGGCTCCCAGTCAAATGGTAAGATGCAGAACCGTAAGGATCTGGCACAGGTTATGGCCGCTCATGATATCCCTTATGTAGGTCAGACTACTCTGCTTGGCAATATGCGTGATATCTACGAAAAAGCCGAAAAAGCCATCTACACACCGGGTGCTGCTTTCTTAAATGTTATGGCTCCTTGTCCTCGTGGCTGGCGTTATCCTACCGAACAGATCATGGATATCTGTAAGCTGGCAGTTGAGACCTGCTACTGGCCTTTATTTGAAGTCATCGACGGCAAATGGATCTTAAGCTATTCTCCTAAGAAGAAGCTTCCGATCGAAGATTTCTTACGGACACAGGGTCGTTTCAAGCATTTGTTCAAGCCTGAAAATGAGCATTTACTCGTTCAGTATCAGGAGGAAGTGGATCGTCGTTGGGAGGATCTGCTGTTCCGCTGTTCGAAGAACTAATCATATACGAAAATAAATCAGCCCTTGAGGCTATAATATACCTTGTACAAGACACTTTCGTTCTACCCTCATGTAGCGGTACTAAGGCTTCCATCTTCATGGATCGCCAAGTACCGACATGAGTAACCTTGAGACCTTATCGAGGCTTTGCCGAGATTAGTTCGAAGTTACACAGCGTGGGCAGGCTTGTACATGGTATATATAACCCCAAGGGCTGATTTATTTTCTGCCTGTCTCACTATTCCATACCTATGAAAAGTTCGTCGCATATAGCGACCCACTAAGAACCGACGCTCCCAAAGGCTTGCTTCATGAATAGTAAAACACACCATAGCGTGGATTCTGTTTTTTATCTTCTTCAATAAATAATTAATATATCTTTTTTTAGTAGTTCATTTCTATTCTCATTATGATGGTATTTCTATTTGCCAATCATTATCTACTTTTACTTATGTATAAACTACTTCTTTGTTTTTCTTGTCTTCACCCAGATATAGCTGGCGAGGAACCAGATCAGGGCGGCGGTATTGCCGGATGCCTGACTGCATACATAGCCGATCGTTGAAAGACCTGCACCTGCTGCCTGTAAGATATCGGGTATGCCTGCAAAAATAAGCTGCCATACTATGATATGGAACACGACCATCCATCGGCTCATATTTGTTTTGTTCCGAAGGACTGCGATCAGGCTGGCAAGCATCAGAACGATCATCGGTATATATACGAAATATATCGCTGTCATGAACCGATTATAATAATCATCAACAAACAGGATCGCCTGCTCCCGTCCGATATGTGCTGACAGATATGTGATCCAGTACGCAAATGTTCCTACCAGAAAATGCAGGGTTGCCCCCGATACGACATATCCTAAACCACCATATTTTATACAGGCTCTCAATATCTTACATTCCGGTTTGATCTGCTGATAGATTGCTTTTATTCCAAACGCATAAAAGAACATACCGATCAATCCCGTGACAAGTAAGATCACAATTCTGTTTAACGGATACTCTCCACTCAGATAAGATTCTCTCATATACAATCCACTGTCTGCCTTATTTGCTGAAACCACACTCAGGCACAGATCCCCTGCGATCAACAGTGCAGCTCCCACTGCCCCCAACAGACAATTTTTCTGATATTCCTGTTGTTTTTCTTTCATTTTTTCTCCCTTTACCTTTTTCTTGTTTTCTCACATATAAAAAGCTCTGGTTAGTTTATTCTAACCAGAGTCAGTTTAACATATAAATTTTGCCTGTTCAAGACTGAGTTATACTTCCGATCCTTTTTTGCAACAAGTATTTTACAGTTGTATCCGTTCCCGCCTTTTCCAACTGATATAGCCATACATATCATTGATAAAGAAGATACTGAAATTCACAACGACCGGAATATATGCCGGGTTCTCCATCGATGCAAGTACCCATAAAATGATCAGCACGATATCATTTGCCGCATATCCTACTGCATAGTATGAGGAACGAAGCATCGTAAGTGCTGCCGCCAGAAAACTGGTTATGATCGATATGGTGCTGAATATAATATTTGGTGTATCAAGTACAACTAAAATATAATAAAACACTGCCGTTACGACCACGCTGGATATGATAAGCCCTATGATATGTTTCCTGTTCAGCTTCTGGATCTTTACCACATTGCCATTTCCACTGGACGGATTCCTGAGCCATGTGATCGTAGACCAGATCGCCATCGGCATTGTCATACCAAGATAGGTGATCATCTCGCCCCAGTAATGGAATCGATAGGAAATGATTCCATAAAGGATACTGAATATCACCATCAATATCTGCGCCCATACATTTCCCTTTGCTGCAAAAATCAATGAAGTTACGCCTACTAATGCAGCTACCAGAGTCAGCAGATCAAAATCCGTTGTCAACAGGTTCGATATGCATACGATACAAATAGATCCCAGCCAGATGATCCATTCCTTTTTTGTTAATTCTTTTATTGGATTGTTCATATTGTCTTTCCCCTGATCCCTAATATTTTCTGTATAAGTTACAGAATTCTTTCAGTGTTCAGAATTGGCATATTCCGTTTATAATTAACCATCGGTTGTTCCTCTTTTTTGTGATTCTCCGCTATTCTAATATATAATCATGATTTCTGCAAGAAGCCGCAAAAAATACCCCATGGCCATCATCTGTTTTCAGAATTCTGAGTACCGATGATCTGTCATGAGGTATCTTCATTATGTATCAGCTTACAGCTTTGTTACATTTGCAGCCTGAGGTCCTTTTTCTCCTTCAACTACTTCGAACTCAACTTTGTCGCCTTCCTCCAATACTTTGAAACCAGACATATTTAAAGCTGAGAAATGTACAAAAATGTCATCACCATTCTCATCGCTGATAAATCCATACCCTTTTTTTGCATTAAACCATTTTACTGTACCTGTTTTCATTTGAAATTCCTCCTAAAACTTAATACCTGAAAACTAAAAAGGCACAGAGCTTCTCGCTCTGTGCCTCTTTGCACTTCTCTTGTATTATATTGCCTTACTTATCATTTTGCAAGTGTTTTTTCTTATCTGATGCAGTTTTTCTTTCATATTTAAAATCTATAGTTCAAGCCTGATCATTCTGTCCCGATACTCAGATGGTGTCATTTTCGTTCTCAGTTTGAACTGCCGCATAAAATGTGAAGGACATTTATACCCACACATTTCACTGATCTGAACAATAGCAATATCTGTTGATGATAAGAGATATTTTGCATGGTCTATCCTGCTTTGTATCACATCATTCATAACACTTGTTCCAAACTGTTCTTTGTATAAATGTTGAAAATAGGATGCACTCATTGTTAACTGATGTGCAACTCCCTCAACTGTTCAGTCATAATATGGCATATTATAAATATTTGTACGAATGATCGAAAGCTTATCGTAATAGGAATTTGGATTATTTGTACTGATAAAATGTATTTTTTCACTCAATTTATAGAAAAACAATTTTAAATATAATTCCATTGATTCCGTTTTATATTTATTATCTGAATATCTTTCAAAGCACATATTTTTAACAATCAGCGATAAGTCGTTCATATCCCCCACAGGTTCTACCTTATCAAACGGAATACCCAGTGAATTTTATAAATAAGACCTCTTTATCAGACATATCAAAATGGAACCAGTCATTCGAAAATCTGACTCCGCTTGCTCTGTAAAATTGTGGCGTATCTTTTTTATACAGAATGAATGAATTACTTTCCGTATTAATATCTTTGTGATCAAACGTAAAAACGGCAGGTGTTTTCAACAATAAAAAAAGATAATCTCCTGATCCATTCGGGCGCTCTATATAAAAATCTGCATCATGAAAATGGTTATATCCTATATTATGGATCTGCATATCCCATCAGCCTCCTCCTTTTTCATATTATACACTACCCTTAAATTCATTTCCAGTATGCTTCTATTTAAAAAAGCAGAATATGTCAGTGTTGTTGCACAATAAATCATTGTATTTCGAAAAAATATGAGCAATACTTATAATAGTTAATAACTAAAAACACTATTTTAGAAAACACGGAGGTTTGAGCATGAAAAAACAAGTTTATAATCCATTTTTACCTTTATACGAATATATTCCAGATGGCGAACCACATGTGTTTGGAAATCGGATATACCATTACGGTTCGCATGACAAAGAGGGCGGTTATACTTTTTGTATGGAGGATTACGTCGTATATTCTGCTCCTGTCGATGACCTTACAAGCTGGAAATGTGAGGGCGTATCCTACCGCGCAAATCAGGATCCGGACTATTCGCAATTTCCTTATATGTATGCTCCCGATGTCGTTCAGGGCAATGACGGAAAATACTACCTATATTATTGTATGGCCGGTGAATATGGAATTGGCGGTTATACCCGTCCAATCAGCGTTGCCGTAAGCAATCATCCGGCTGGTCCATTTGAATATCTGGATCATATACACTTTGCTGATGGCACTATCATGCAAAAATATGTTTGCTTTGATCCTGCTGTATTAAATGACAATGGCACAATCCGCATATATTATGGCACCCGGTATAATTATGAGGAGCGGGAAGATTTTGAACAAAATGATGATTTAGTAAAAATAGAAATGGATATGTTCGGAAAAACAAGAGAAGACATTTTAAGCTACCTCACGCATCCTGAAAGCTGCAAGAGCGGCGATCCAAAGAATCCTGACAGCATTATGGGGCCTGTTATGGCAGTACTTGAAGATGATATGGTCACAATCAAGGAAGCACCGCATCATATCATTCCATACAAAGTAAAAGGAACAAGCTTTGAAGCACACCCGTTTTTTGAAGGTTCTTCCATGCGCAAAATTAAAGATACCTACTATTTCATATATTCGTCCTGGCTTAACCATGAATTATGCTATGCAACAAGTGCATATCCGGATCATGATTTTGTTTTCCGCGGCACGATCATTTCTAATGGTGATGTAGGATTTCATGGCAGAACAAAAGAAAATAAAGTATATATGACCGGAACAACACACGGAAGTATCGAGCAGATCAACGGACAATGGTATGTCTTTTATCACAGGCTTACACATAAATCTGACTATTCCAGACAGGCATGTGCTGAAAAAATAAACATCGATGAGAATGGAATGATCGCTCAGGTAGAGATCACAAGCTGTGGTCTCAATGACGGTCCTCTTGAAGCAAAATCTGGAAACCGCTATCCTGCTGTTATAGCCTGTAATCTGACAAATGGTCATATGCCATATGGCTCAAATAGTATTTATCAGATTGAATTTCCAAATGTAACCAATCATGGAGATGAACGTTTTATTGCCGAAATAGAAGATGGCACATTGATCGGTTACAAATACTTTATGTATGATCATGTAACTTCCATCGGTGTTGTTGCAAGAATTGAATCTGCGAAAAATAAAGTAATCTATAACGGACCTGTACACATTGACGAGCGCTGTATATCGGAAGCACCAACCCCTGACATCTGCAAACAAAACGATCAGGAATATAAAGCTCCTGTATTAGAAATCCGTCTGGAAGAAAATGGTCCAAAAATCGGTGAAATTGCAATCGGATCTGATGACGACTGGACAGAATATCAGACACATATTTCTATACCGGATGGTGTACATGCATTATTTTTTATCTACCATGGATCTGAAAAAATTCAAATAAAGGAAATTTGTTTTTAATAAAATACTGCATTTAAGAAAGATCAGGAACACACTTCTGTGTGTTCCTGAAATGGTTATACCCACAATCCAAATCTTACATCTGTCATATCTTTCTTATGCTCGCCGATCATCTTCTCCATCCAGATCATATCGTACCATTCACCGAATTTATAGCCACTGTTATGAAAACGTCCAACAAGTGTAAATCCCAGCTTCTTATGGAATCTGTAACTGTCATCCGTCAGATGACCGCTCTCTGCTACCGGACTTGCGATACAGGCATTCATATTCAGAATTCCCATTTCTTTCAGCTGTTCCTCCAGCTTCTCATACAAAGCTTTTCCAAGTCCCATCTGCCTGCAGTCTTTTCGGATATAGATCGTTGTTTCCACTGACCAGTCATATGCCTTTCTGTCTTTGAAGCCGGCTGCATATGCATAACCTGCGATCTTCCCATCCACGACTGCTTTTATGTATGGATATTTCGCTGAGATCTGCCCGATCCTGTTTCTGAATTCTTCTACAGATGGTACTTCATATTCAAACGATATCGCTGTTTCTTCTACATAGGGTGCATAGATGGCGAGAAGCTCCTCTGCATCCGCTGTACTTACTTTTTCTATCTCCATGTTTTCTCCTTTGAATAATAAAAATGCTGAACCGCACAAGTACGATCCAGCACTTTTTATTATTTCTTAGTTGTCTTCTTTGAAACTGCCGCTTTTGTCTGTGCAGGCTTCGTCTTACTTACTGTTTCTTTTGTCTTTATTGCAGTCGTCTTCTTCTCTGACTCCTTTTTTACAACTTCCGTCGCCTCTGCAGCCTTCTTTTCCGTTGCAGTTTTCTTTGCTGCTGCCTTCTTCTCTGCCGCACGTTTTGCTGCAGCCGCTTTCCTTTCTTCCTCTTTCTTCTTCAGAATATCCTCCGGTGTTACATCGGTGTAATCATATTCCAGAACAACGGTAGAAAGCGGCGGTACTGTCACGCTGATCGAATAGGGCATACGTTCTGTCTTCTTATCGATTGCCTTGATCTTACCACTGTTTAATCTGCCTGCTCCGCCGAACTGCACATCATCGGAATTCAGGACTTCTTTATATGTTGTGAAGCAAGGAGCTCCAATCTCATAATCATCATATTCAACCGGTACGAAATTACAGATAAATAGTAACTGCTTATTCGGTGTTGAACCTCTGCGGATAAATGAAACCACACCCTTATCCGGATGATCACAGTCAATCCATTCAAAGCCCATCACATCACTGTCATTTGCATATAAGGCATCATTTGTATTATACAGGTTATTCAGTGCCTTTACCCAGCGCTGCATGCCCTGATTCAGAGGATTATCAAGAACAAACCAGTCAAGGCTTCTTGCTTCACTCCACTCGCGTGGCTGTGCAAATTCCTGTCCCATGAACAGCAGTTTCTTGCCCGGATGACCATACATGTAGCCATATGCCAGACGAAGATTTGCAAATTTCTGCGGCTCGCTTCCCGGCATCTTATTTATCATCGAACACTTCAGATGTACGACCTCATCATGTGAGATAACAAGGACATAATTCTCCGCATATGCATAGGATAAGCTGAATGTCAGCTTATTATGATTAAAACTTCTGAAATATGGATCCAGCTTCATATACTCAAGGAAATCGTTCATCCAGCCCATATTCCATTTGAACAGGAATCCAAGTCCATTCATGGATACAGGAGCAGTTACTCCAGCCCATGCAGTTGATTCTTCTGCGATCAGAAATGCACCCGGATTCTTTTCTTCCATAACTGCATTGATATTCTGCAGCAATTTGATCGCATCCAGATTCTCATTACCGCCATTTTCATTTGGAAGCCATTGTCCATCCTGTTTACCATAGTCCAGATATAACATGGATGCAACAGCATCTACGCGCAACGCATCGATATGAAACTTCTCAACCCAGAAAAGTGCATTTGCGATCAGGAAATTTGCAACCTCTGCTCTGCCATAATCGAAAATATAAGTTCCCCAATCCGGGTGCTCACCTCTTCTTGGATCCGGATGCTCATAGAGTGGCATACCATCAAATCTGCCAAGTCCATGTGCATCTTTCGGGAAGTGTGCCGGTACCCAGTCTAAGATGATACCAATTCCCTTACTATGTAAATAGTCCACAAAATACATGAAATCTTCCGGCGATCCGTATCTGGATGTCGGTGCATAATAATTCGTTACCTGATATCCCCAGGAACCATCAAACGGATACTCTGCAATACCCATGATCTCCACATGTGTATAGCCCATATCCTTTACATAATCTGCCACCATCGGAGCAAGCTCTCTATAGCTGAAGAATCCGCTGTCATCATCCTCAACTTTCTTTTTCCAGGAGCCAAGATGCATCTCGTAGATGGTCATTGGCATCTTCATCCGATCCGTTCTGCTATAAGTCTTTCTCTTATTTACCCATGATGCATCTTTCCACTTATAGGTCGTCAGATCTGTAACAACAGAGCCATTGTCCGGCCGCATCTGTGACTGATTTCCATATGGATCACTCTTATATAATATCTCTCCATAACGGGTCAGAATCTGATATTTGTATACTGCGCCCGGAAGCACATTCGGAATAAACAGCTCATAGATTCCACCATTTGGACGAAGCTGCATCGGATGTAAATTGCCATCCCACATATTGAAATTACCAACAACACTGACTCTGCGCGCATCCGGAGCCCATACTGCAAAATATGTTCCCTTTACACCATCGATCGTCATCGGATGTGCACCAAATTTATTATATATCTCATAGTGCTTGCCTTCTGCAAATAAATAGGAATCAAAATCAGTGATCTGACTGTCAAATGCATAGGGATCTGCCGTCGTAACAGTAGTTCCATCTTCATAAGTTGTCACCAGATCATATTTTGTTCCGTTAAATTCCTTCTTCGGGAAAAAGACCGCATAAAAGCCTTCATCCGTTACCTTATCCATCGTATGAACCTTTTTACCAGTTCTGGATGTCACCTTCACCTCCACCGCATGTGGACGGTATGCTGTAATGATCTGTCCTTCCCCATATTCATGAATGCCCAGCAGATGCTTTGGAGCATTCAGTTTGCCTGCGATCAGTTCATCATACAGTACCCAGTTGATCCAATCGTTGATTCTCTTGTTCATATAACCCTCCTGAATATATTAGAATTTGTGTGGCTGCGTCTTCCGCCAGCTTATCAGTCGTACTATTATCGTTATAACAAGTCCGGCAAGTATCACCCCTGTATAGATCAGAAACATCCGAAGTCCCAGATTATCCGGGATCAACAAGATCAGTCTGTCATCCCCGGAGAAAAATACATCATACCTGCCTTTAAATACCATCTCACGAACGCCATAGAAAATGCCGCTTCCCGATACTGCGAGCAGGATCAGTGATATCAAACCGATCACACTTGCCGCAACACCGCCCCATACGACACATTCATACATTCGTCTTTTCTTTACCGCCAGAAATCCTATGATGAGCAGGATCACCGACAGGAACATCATACGTTTCGCCTCATCCTTAACCTTCTTCAACTGTCTGAGCTGTATCAGATTATAGTCACAAAGCTTCACATTTCCTTTATCAAAATCAACATTATTTCCAGTTTCCTTCAGGCCATCCGCAATGATGCTGTACTCCAGCCATGCTTCAAACTCTGTCAGAGCAGTTTCCGAACTATCTGCTCCATCTGTCTCAAATGTCCGTCCGGCCATCTCTGATGTGTACTCTGTCTCACTGATATTCACTCCCTCAAACGAGATAAACACCGCAGACGACACGATCAGCATTACAACTGCGATCGCAAGGATCACCTGAAAAAATCTATATTTAAACATGATTAACTATCCTGATTTCTATTCTAAAGTCTTATTTGACACATCAAATAAATTATATCGTTCTTATTACATACATTAATTATTTTACCATTTTAATTGACTTGTGTAAAGAAAACATGCTACTTTCTTCATTATATATTTCAACCACATACTGTCTTATCTCTTAAAATTATATTTTATTAAACTCATATTACTTGGATTCCTAAAAGCTTGGCAGACAAGATAATTATAGCATGCTAATATTTAAAATGTTCCGATACAAAATAAAAGCAATATAAAATGTTAAGACATCGCGAAGATTTCGTTATGAGGTTTGTGCTAACCGTCAGCACCAAGCCCATGTTTGAGTCCATACGGACGAGTTTGGGCGACTGCTGACAAATCAGTGCACGAACCGAATAGAAATCTTTACTGTCTTGTATTATATTATCTGACCGGCATTCTATGTCTGAAATCAATTTTCAATTAACAACGCTCATCTGTCAAGTTCACGCAGGTCAAAGTAATATGGGCAGATGTCCTCATAGTGGCCGTCTTGCATGCGGAAACCTCCAGGAATCGTTCCAAGCTGCGTAAATCCAATCCGCTCATAGAGGTGTCTTGCATGCACATTTGAAGCCACTACCGCATTGAACTGCAGCACCAGATAGTCATGTGCTTTTGCCTGCGCCAGGCAGTCAGACACCAGCTTCTCTCCAATATGAAGCCCTCTTGCATCCGCATCTACCGCATAACTGGCATTGCAGATATGACCACAGCGTCCGACATTATTTGGATGAAGGATATAAAGTCCAAGCACCTTTCCTGTATCTGTATCCTCTGCAACTGCGGTATAGGTCTGTCCTGCAAAGAATTCTCTTCCTGTCTCCTCTGTCAGGTCATCCTCCTGTGGAAATGCAACACCGTCATCTACTACGCGATTCCAGATACGTTTCATCTCCTGTATATCTGAATCTTTATATTCTCTGATCCGTATATTCATCTTTATCCTTCTTTCTTGTCCTATTTTATGCATCATTATAAGCCCGTTTCAAGCAGGCTTCAAGAATATAAATATAGACAATCCACTAAAATCATCTTAAAATGCAGGTAATGAAAAATCACCGGAACAGAAATTGTAAAGTAACGAACTTTTTCTCTGTGAAAGCAATCTGTCCGGATGAAAGGAGTGTGCCCACATATGTTATTTGAACTGACAAAAGATCATTTATTGTTAAGTATATATATCCTGATCAACCTGATCGTATTTTTACTGTATGGCATCGACAAATGGAAAGCCATCCAGCACAAATGGCGCATCCCGGAAGCCCATCTGATCCTTGCCGGAGTATTCGGCATCTTTGGTGCGATCCTCGGCATGCTGTTATTCCGACATAAAATCAGGAAGCCCAAATTTAACATCGGGCTTCCTGCAATCTTCATTCTTGAACTTGTGTGTGTGATCTTATGTTTAAAATATCTTTAAAATACTTTTGCTTTTATGAGTTTCATATTTTTATGATCCTTTGTCATTTGTGAATATCATCTATTCATAAATAACGGCTTTCCTATAAAAATCATATTAATGGTGCAACAAAGTCCCGTACATCTCCGGTCTGCGGTCACGGAACACACCCCATTCTCTACGCATCTGTGCGATCGCATCCAGATCAAATTCATGGACAAGCACAGATTCTGTCTCGCGGTCTGCTTCCTCCACGATCGTTCCGGTCTGATCTGCAATAAAGGAAGAACCGTAAAATGTCATCGATGATTCATCGTCTGTCTCTGTTCCGATACGGTTCGATGCGATCACCGGCATGATATTTGCTGCTGCATGTCCCTGCATTGCATGCTGCCAGTGTGGCTTGGAATCAATATTTAATGTAGGCTCACTTCCGATCGCAGTCGGATAAAACAACAACTCTGCACCGAGAAGTGCCATACTTCTGGCAGCCTCCGGAAACCACTGATCCCAGCAGATTCCAACGCCAATATCTGCATATTTTGTCTTCCATACCTTAAATCCGGTATCTCCCGGTGTAAAATAAAACTTCTCTGCATATGGAAGTCCATCCGGAATATGTGTCTTTCGATATGTGCCAAGGATCGTTCCGTCTGCATCAATGATCGCTATTGTATTAAATGCTGTATTTCCCGCCTTTTCATAAAAACTGATCGGCAGAACAACCTGAAGCTCTTTTGCAACTTCGGTAAATCGTTTTACTGCTGCATTCTCTGAAAGCGGCTTTGCCAGATCAAAATATTCAAATTTCTGCTTCTGACAGAAATACGGTGTTTCAAATAATTCCTGCAATAAGATAATATTTGCTCCTTCTGCTGCTGCCTTTCGAACCAGCTTCTCTGCCTTGTCTAATACTTCTTCTCTATTCCAGCTACAACTCATCTGTGTAGCCGCTACCTTTACCTTTCTCATAATCATATCCTCCTGTCATCAAAATATCTGATTTCTTTATCCTATATTTTCTGCTATTGATTTCTGGCTTACATCTGCCTAATCCATCTTCTGCCAGTTGTCTTTTTCCAACGGCTTACATTCCACTCGCGCCTGCCAGATTATTCAGCCTGTCGTATATCGTCTGTCCCTCAAATATATTCCATACCACTCTGGTATCCGGTATCTTCTCAGGATCTATCGTAAACAGATTCTGATCCAGTACGATGAGGTTCGCACATTTGCCTTCCTCTATCGAACCGGTTCGATCTTCTGCCTGATAGATGTAAGCGGCTCCGTAAGTATATCCCTTTAAGACCGTCGCCATATCTATGACTTCCCATGGATTCTGACCGGATATTCTTCCATCCGCATCCTTTCTGGTAACTGCCGCATAGATCGTCTGGAATGGGTCTAAGCCCACAACCGGATAATCTGTTCCGACTGCAAATGCTGCTCCCGTGTTCGTGATGCTTTTCATCGGCCACTCGTATCTGCACCGCTTCTTACCAAGTCGCACGATCTTGTCGTTATTCGACAGGATCAGATGATACGGCTGCATCGATGCTACGACATCCAGTTCCTTGAATCTTCTGATATCATCGGGATGGATATTCTCGATGTGCTCGATCGTATTTCTAAGATCCTTTCTTCCGGTTCTCTTTTCCGCTTCCTCGTACATGTCGAGTGCCATGCGGACAGAACCATCTGCGATACAATGAAGTCTGACCTGCAAGCCAGCCTCATTTGCCGCCGTGATCTCATCCTGCATCTTCGCTCTCGGCCAGAGGGGAAGTTTCTCTCCACAGGTATCCGGGCGGTCTGTATATGGCTCTAAGAGCAGTCCGGTATAAGTCTCTGTCACTCCATCAATAAAGCCTTTTAAGCCGGTGATCTGAAAATGTCTGGAATCCAGTTTTTCCTTCATCTCAAAGAATTTTTCAAATGAGGTATAGCCAAACAGCTTCGTATAGACATATACATTTGCATATAAACCTTCTTCATCATCCAGCTTTTTCAGTAATTCATATTTCTTATAAGTTTCTTCTGTATAATCTTCCGCAAACATCTCACTTAAGCCTGCAACTCCATTCTCTGCGAGCACCTGTTTGAAATGTCTGTGTATTTCTGTCATTTCTTCATCCGTAAAATCCATGAACTTTTCCATAGCGGGTGCATAGGCTTCCGGTTCGATCAACATTCCGGTAAGCTCCCCATCCGGGTAAGTCTCAATCACCCCATTTGCGAGATCAGGATCAGGTCTTATCCCCGCTTCAACAAGTGCTGCGGAATTCAGCCACATGCTGTGTGCATCCGCACATTCCAGATATACCGGGGTATCCGGGAAATATGCATCCAGACTTCGTTTGTCCGGCATATGGTCTTCCGTCCAGTTCCCGACAAACCATCCGGTTCCACGGATCCGCTTTTGTCCGGGATGTGCCTTTACATATTCCACCATCTGCTCCACACATTCCTGCTCCGAATGGCAGGTATCCAATGTATTACATACATATTCACTCGCGGCTACCGCTCCGGTAAATATATGGGTATGTGCATCGATAAAGGACGGCATGACAAGTTTGTCACCCATATCGTATATCGGAACATCCGCCGGAACAACATTTGTCTCATCATATGGCAGGAGCTTCCTGATCCTGTCATCCTCGATCCAGACAGCCAGTGGCTTACAGTCATCCGATCTGCCATCAAATACTGCCCGGCTCTTTATAATATATTCTGCCATATCACATACCCCCTTTAACCTAAACTACAAATCCACAGATCAGGAAGCCAATGATCGACAACGCGGCTGCAATCATAACATATGGAAGCTGCGATACGGCATGTTCCATGTTATCAATACCTGCACTGTTCGATGACAGAAGCGTTGCATCACAGTAGAAGCATGCATGGCTTCCAAATGCACCACCGGAGATAATGGCTGCCATGATCAGAACCGGGTTTGCAGAGATCGCTGCGCCAAGCGGAAATACGATCGGTGCTACGACTGCACTCATGCCCCAGAAAGATCCGGTTGCAAAACAAAGGGCTGCAACAAGGATAAATGTGATCATAGGGAACAATGCTCCTGTTAATAACGGCTCTGCCAGATTGATTATATAGTCTGTCATATTAAGCTGTTCTGTCACCTTCTGTAATAAGAATGCAAGTACCAGTAAAGTAAGGGTTGGAAGCATATCTGCAAATCCTTTTACGATCACACCAAAAAATTCATTTACATCGATGATCTTTCTTGGTAAATACATCAGCATACAGCATGCGATCGCAAGTACAACTGCCAGAAGAAGATCTCCGGTAATAATGGCAACCGCTACAAGAACTGCCATAGGGATAACGAAATCCCAGATATTTCCATCTTCCTCATATCCAGCACGGTCTTCATGGTTGTACTTTCTGCTGGCATCACTGTAGACCTTTCCGGTCTCCTCTACACGTTTATATGCTTTCTTCATACCACCAAGCTTTGGCATGATTCCCATACAGAATAAAAATACGATCAATAATATAATGATTGGATAAAAACAGAATGGAATAGCACTTAAGTATGCTTTCATACCGGAGGTGAATCCGTATGCCTGTACACTCGGCTGATCAATAAACAGGCTTGCATAGAAAACTGCCCATGTTGAAAATGGAAGAAGTACGCAGACCGGAGCACCCGTGGAATCCAGCATGAATGCCAGTGTTTCTCTCGGTATCTTACGTTTATCATAAACACCCTTCATGCATGCACCGATCGATAAGACGTTCAGATAATCATCTACGAAGATCAAGATACCAAGTATAAATGTGGTAAGTAATGTCTTACGCTCCGAGTTACACAATTTGGAAACCAGCTTCGAAAAACCATAATTTCCTTTTGCTGTCTGAAGCAATGCGATCAGACTTCCGAACAATCCACATACGACGATGATCCATACATTTTCCGAAATTGTCTCCTGAAGCATCGTACACCAGTGTGTCAGGAATGAGCCTTTGAATAGAAATGCCGCGCCGACCAGAGAACCTCCGACCATAAATTCTTCGCAGCGGTGTGTCAGTATCGAACCGACAATTACGATCAGCACTATTAACAGTGCTACTAAGCCATGTGTCATAACCATTCTTCCTTTCCGTCTTGTATTTTTCCTATAAAACGAAAAAGGTGTATCCGCAATGCAATAAGACATTACAGATACACCTTTGTATCAACTGCTTTTAGTTTACAATTTCATTTACTCATTTACAATTATTATATATGATAAGTCCCTACTTAATTTTAATTATATATAATACGTTTTAATCACTAATAAACTTCTCTCGTACCAGTTCTGCCAGATACTTTGCAGTACCTTCTACACCAAGCAGGCTGCTGTTAATTAGAATATCACAATGGTTAATGTCTCCCGGCTTATATCCGGCATAGTTCATATGATAGGAATCGCGCGCCTCATCAACTGCCACGATCATCTTACGGGCTTCATCAATTTCCAGTCCCATTGAATTCACACAGTTCTCAACACGATCCGGATATGGAGCATAGATGAATATATTCATCACATTATCCATCTCACTTAAAATAAAGTCGGAGCAGCGTCCAACGATCACACATGAGCTTTTCTCTGCAAGAAATCGTATGATATTCTGCTGTGCATCGAAAATATCATCCTGTGTACTGTTCGTGCCACCGCCAAGTGGAAGCACCATTCTGGAAAATGGATTCTTGAAGATCTTCTTTGCACTTTCTTCTTCTTCGTCTACAACAGAAGCAGGAAGTTTCAACTGCTTGGCTGCCTGATCCACGATATCTCTGTCGTAATACTCTATTCCCAGTTGTTCCGCCATCAGTTTTGCGATCGGTCTTCCAAGACTTCCGAACTGCCTTGTAATTGTTATAACATATTTTTTGTCCTTCATCCGCAACGCTTCCTTTCTCTGAATTCTTTTTCGTTATATAGCTTAGCGCAGATTTCTACCGTTTTTCAATTATTAATTTGAGGTAAATGCTAATCATTTTCGGTAGTATATACTTGAAAACAAGTATCATTCAATATATAATTGTACTTATATATAACTTACGACCGGATGGTTTGACCTGCAAATGATGCAGTCCCTGGCATTCGCCCGAAAACCATCACCATTTCACACGAAGGAGAACCATAATGGAAAAGAACAATTTTCTGATCTATAACGATATCGTATATACCCTGTACCAATGTAAATCTTATGAAGCACTGAGAGATGAATTTCTCCCAAGGCTCCGCCTGCTGATCCCATTTACCTATGCGAGCATTATCTCGGTCAACCCGGAAAACCGGTCAGAGATCGTACCGACTCCTGTCTGCTTCCCTGATTATTTCTATGAAGCAGAACTGCTCTACATCGAGCATATGAGTGAGGATCATCTGCTCTGGATCAACAAAGTACGGGAATCCCAGCTTGTAAGAGAAAGTGATCTGGTAAATGATGATGTCCGTCTGAGTTCTGCTCTATATCAGCACTGTTATCAGAAATTCCATGTTTACGATTCCTTACAGTACAGCATGATCTGCAAGGGAGAATTCTCCGGTATCCTGACGTTGTTTCGAACCAAGATCGATGGGGATTTTACAGACGATGATATGTTCTTCTTCCGCTCTCTTGGCAAGCATATCAATGTCACCTACGAGCAGATCCTCTATCCTGAAAAAGAGAAAGGCTATACCGCTCTTGCAAACCGTATCCCGGCACTTGCAAAAGACTATGACCTTACTCCACGCGAGACAGAGATCCTGTCTCTGATCTATTCATTTACAAATAATGATGAGATTGCATCCACACTTGGGATCAGTGAAAACACGATCCAGAAGCACTTACAGAATATCTTCCGAAAGACCGAAACCTCATCGAAATGGGATCTGCTTCGTCTTTCCTGATTCTTCCGGATAAACTAAGCCCCAGTTCTTTCGAAGGTCTGTCATGATATTCATGACATCTCTGGTAAATGGCATCTGCCAGATCGTCATGGCTTCCGCCAGTATCACATGATGCTCCTCTGCGATCTGCAATGCTTCATTTAATTCATCACTATTTAACGTGATCGATTTCTCACACAATACATGCTTGCCATTTGCAAGCGCCTGTCTCAGGAATTCAATGTGGGTATTATGCGGCGTTGTAATATAGATAATGTCGATCTCCGGGTCTGTAAACATCTCATGGAAATCATCATATACCTTTGTTACATGATATTTCTCTGCAAATGCAACTGCCTTCTCATGGGTACGGTTTCCTACCGCATATAGGGATTTGCTCATCTGTTCCAGTGCCTGTGCCATTTCATTTGCAATTACACCTGTACCAAGTACTGCCCATCTTAATTCTTTTGCCATTTCTTCTTCCTCCTGTACAAAAAAATATTTGATTCCCTGTATGTACCCGTATCCCCTGTGTTCTAGTTCTCTGCTACGATCTTACCGTTACAGATCGTGTAATGCAGCTTTCCCGGAAGTGTCCAGCCAAGAAACGGTGAATTTGAGGCTTTGGAATGGAAATGCTCAACGACCCATTCTTCATTTTCTCCAAATATCACGATATCAGCCGGTGCTCCTGCCTGGATGCTGCCCGGTGTCATCCGGTAGAACTCCATCGGATTCTTACTCATCAGCTCCATAAGCTTCATAAGTGTGATGTATCCCGGCTGTACCAGTGAACGGATTCCCAGTGCCAGCGATGTCTCAAGACCTGTGATCCCACTTGGTGCCTGTGCCATAGGACATGCCTTTTCTTCTGCACTGTGCGGTGCATGATCCGTTACGATCATATCGATCGTACCGTCCTGAATGCCTTCTATGATCTTCAACCGGTCTGCCTCTTCTCTGACCGGTGGATTCATTCTTGCCATTGTTCCATAAGTAAGAACCGCATCCTCTGTCAGTGTAAAATGATGTGGTGTTGCTTCTGCGTGAACATCCGCTCCAAGCTTCTTTGCCAGTCTTACTAACTCAACGGAATTTCCTGAACTGATATGTTGGATGCAGACAGATGCGCCTGTATGAAGTGCAAGGATACAGTCTCTTGCGACCATGACATCCTCTGCTGTTCTGGAAGCTCCGCCATAACCGAGCTGCTCGGATACTGCTCCCATATTCACACCTGCACCTTTTACAAATGCAGGATCTTCTTCATGCAGACTGATCGGCAGATCAAGCGCTTTCGCACGGAGCATTGCCTCCGTTAAAACTTCTTCATCCATGATCGGAATACCATCATCTGTAAATCCGGCAGCACCATGTTCTGCCAGCAGTTCCATATCTACAAGTTCTTTTCCTTTCAGATTTCTGGTAACGGTCGCTGTCTGGATCACATGGATTCCGGTTGTTTCCCCTTTTTTCTGAATATACTCAAGTGTCTCTACATTATCAACTGCCGGCTTCGTATTTGCCATGCAGACAACCGTCGTAAATCCACCATAAGCGGCAGCTTCTGCTCCGGTCTCAATGTCCTCTTTATAAGTAAAGCCCGGATCTCTGAAATGTACATGTGTATCGACCAGACCCGGTGCAACCACCAGCCCTTCCGCATCGATCACGCGAACATCATCTGTACCAAGCTTCTTCCTGCATGCATCTGCATCTAGCTGCTCTGCCACTTCTGCGATCACCGCACCATCAACCAGCACATCCAGCTTCTGATCTGTATTTGTCACAGGATCCACAACCCTGCCGTTCTTTATCAATAACATGTAATATCCTCCTGATATATACTATCCGCAGGCATGTGCCATATCTCACATTTCATCCTGAGACTCTCTTTACTTTATGCCTTGTCCACCCACCTGCAATGCCAGTTTACCACAACCTGTCTTTTCAACACAACCGCCTTTTTGCTCTTATCTTATATCTGCTGTCACATCTTAATTATATGAACGCAACCAGCATTTCCGGTTCTTACCTCGTCACTGGCATTACTTCCACATAATAAACCCCTGCATGAGACACTCGCGAAGTTTTTCGTTATACGAAACACATTGCCAGCGTCTGCGGGTGCTTGTTTGAGTTCGAAGAGCGAGTTAGCACGGAGCAGATGCGAATCGGGCATGTGTTTCAAATAGAAAAACGAGTGCGTCTCATGCAGGGGTTTATTATGTGGAAGTAACAGCCGTTTTCAATAAAGAACCGGAAATGCCTGTTACTCTCTATTCTTCAGCACTTCAGCAGGCACCATCTGGCGGATTCTGCGGATCAGCAGGTGGTTGATGATGAAGTACAGGATCATGATACCTGCAAAGATGGCAAGGTACATCCAGAATGGGAAGGACTTGTCGATACCACAGGCAATATTGGGAACGAAAGCAGGCTCGTAAGCCACATCCATGATCCATTTGGTCAGTGGAATCGAGATCAAAGCACCTATCGTTATGATATAGAAGTTACCATCCAGATACAGCTTCTTCACTTCCTTATTCCGGTATCCGAAGATCTTGATCAAAGCAATATTGAAGGAAGAACGATCGATCATAACCTTCATCATCAGATACATAACAACAATGAAGATCAGAACGGATACGCCACCGATCGTAAGGATCATTCCCTGCATCACATCTGAGAAGATACCGGCAGCCTTCTTCACATCGGCTTTTGTCGTTGTTACATATAATCTTCCGGGCTCGATATCAAGGGCATGGTCGGAAAATACAACATTGAAATAATCATCCGGTTCATCGAATAACTCAAGCGCCTTGTCATAAGGCATGAATACCATAAATGACGGTGAATACTGTGTAACAGATGCGATCTCAAATGCATAGATCTTATCTGCTTCATCGTCCTTCAGCGTCAGGGTATCACCGACACCCAGACCGTATTTGTAAGCGATCGAAGAACTGATCGCAGCCTTACTGGATGAATCTAACAGATCCACATCAAAGAACGGATTTTCATCTGTCAGTCCCATAACTGTTACGTCAAAGTTATAACCGTAAATTTTCTTTTTCAGTGTCTTTGCATATGCCTCATATCCACCCTCCGGAACTTCCTCTGTCGGATATTTGTAGGTATACATATACTCATATTTTGTATCCTTAACATAATCACGATTAACATTCGCACAGTAAACATAGATCTCCAGTGACATCATCGCCAGAAGAAGACTTACAAACATTCCAAATACTACCGTAAATCCGGTACGGCTCTCACGAAGCATCTGACGGATCTTGAACAGATTCATAAAACTCATATTTCCAAGCTTTATATCCTTGCCCTTGCCAACCTTCTGCTCATTCCTGATCATTGTAAGAACCGGCTTCGACAGTCTCTTTCGGATAACCAGTGAATTAACGATTATAGAAATAACCGGTGGAACCACGATTCCATAAATGAACAGATATGGCATATAGATAACGTCCAGATCCGGAAGAGAATAATAGTTATAGCAGTCCTGCATCTGGATCGGCACACCAAGGCTTGAATATCCAAGCAGCGTTCCGATCAGACCTGAGACAAATGTGATCACAGTCGGAAGTGTTACATAATGCGCCATCAGATTCTTTCTCTTTACCCCAAGTGCATATAATGCACCGATAACGGCACTTTCCTGATCGATCGAATGTACAACGAATACGGATAATACATAAGAGATCAGTATAAGTAGGATCGCACCTGCAATCGTACCAACACTCCGGTATAATTCCTGATCGCCGGAAGCTGCCTGAATTCTCGCATTATCCCCTGCCTTTACAAAGGTCATTAGGTTCTGTGCATCCTTTGAGAAGATGTCATCGATCATATCATCTGTCTCATCCTTTAACTCCTGAATACCATCCAGCAGCTCACCGGAACCATCCTCTGCTTCTTTTGTTCCATCTGTATATTCTATAATTCCATCGTCAAATGACTTAAGCTCCTTTAACTGTGCCAACAGATCTTTATAAGAGAAGCGCAGGATCGCATTGTCTGCACCGTCGATCTCCGTCTGCAGAACAGTCTCAAAATTATCCTTTGTCAGTTCTTCTACACCATAATTCATTAAGGTCTTATTTGCCTCTTTCAGATAAGACTCAAAGATCTCTCCCGATGCATCTGTTAATTCAGAATTATGATCGGTCAGTTCAGCAAGTCCGTCCTTTAACTCTCTTACTCCATCTAACAGCTCCTGAATACCATCAATCAGATCGTCCTTCTGTCCCATCGTACGATCCCAGTATTCCTGGAAAAATGGATCTTCTACATCTCCCGATGAGAACTCCAGATCCTCCAGACGGTCTTTTAATTCATCGTCCGTCATAGCACCATTTAATCGGTATGCATAATAATATTCCTCTGACTTCGTGCTTTTTCCTTCCGCACGAAGTGTATCGTATACATCAGCTGTAACAAATCCTGTACCAAAATGCAGGCAGTCGCATCCGGTATCTCCCAGAGATTTTAATACGTTGTCGTAATCTGGTGTTGTGCCGATTCCCGTAACAGTAAAATCACGTCCGCCAAATGTAAGCACATCCCCTACTGATATATTATTCTTCTCTGAAAACTGGCGTTCTACCACCAGCTCATTTTCCTTTTCTGCAAGTGTACCTTTTACCAGATTGATCTTGTTGATCTCATCTCTGTTTGCAAAGATACGGAGCGTATGATCTTCGTCAATCTCATAGTCCATATAGAACTGTGGCTCAATCGTCACGCCATCAGCTTTCAGATCTTCCATTTCCTCATCCTTCATCGGTACGAACAGTGAAAAATCTCCATCCTCAACACACTGTTTGCTGTCAGCATTCTCGCTTCCCCTAATGATCGTCTCTGCTGCACCGACCAGACTGACTACCAGATACATGGCAAGTATGATCAGAAGGGACAATGCCAGATATCTTGGAAGGTTCCTTTTGAAATCTCTCCAAATCCTTTTTCTCAATACTTTCTGCATCTTACAAATCCTCCAATTCTGCTGCCGGTACCTTTGTCTCATTGTAATAATCTTTCCTGATCTGACCATCCTTTACGATCACGACCTGATCGACCATATTCTTAATGGAATTATTATGCGTTACGATCAGCATCGTAGTTCCATAGGTCGCATTGATCTTTTCCAGAAGGATCAGGATATCCCTTGATGTCCTGGAATCAAGTGCTCCGGTCGGCTCATCACATAAGAGCAGCTTCGGATTCTTGATCAGTGCTCTTGCGATCGCACATCTCTGCTGCTGACCACCGGATAACTGTGCCGGGAATTTATTCTGATGCTCTGTCAGTCCCAGTATCTCAAGCAGCTCATCCATATCAAGCGGCTGATCTGTCAGATACTCACAGACCTGTATATTCTCCCGCACGGTAAGGTTCGGTACCAGATTATAGAACTGGAAGATAAATCCCAGATAATCTCTCCTGTAGTCGGATAACTCATCTGCCTTCATGCCTGCGATCTCAGTTCCATCTACCTTGATTGAACCGGATTCGATCGTATCCAGACCACCGATACAGTTCAATAATGTAGACTTACCGGAACCACTGGTTCCCTGAATGACACACATATCTCCCTGCTTTACCTGAAGGGACACTCCCTTTAACACCTGTATGTAGCTTTCGCCTTCTCCATAACTCTTTTTTACATCTGATACCTCTAAATACATACTTCGCTTCCTCCTGTTATTTTTTGCGCCACATAACGCCGTTATGTTGTTATCATTTTTTTAGCTATGCAAAATAGAATTTCACATAGCTCTTTGTTATCTATTCATCTTTCTGAAACAATGCATACCATCCCGCAAGCAGATATTTCATTATATCCCCCAGATGTGCAACTGCTTTTTTCTCATCAGGCTCATGTGTCAGCAAATGGACAAATGCATCAATCTGCATATGTGCCATCCAGTGTATCGTATAATCATCCAGTGCAGTAACTCCACACACCTTTGCCTGTGCATCTGCCAGCATCCGGTAATTTTTCTCTGTAAATGCCACAAACTCATCAATACAGCCCGCAAGACTTGAGCCCTGACTCTTGGTCAGCAGAAGCTGTACCCTGTCATAATTCAGATATAGTTCATGGATGATACTCCGGGATGCGTAGAAATCATCGCTGAAATCGTCCTGTCCCTCCTGCTGCTCCCCTTTTACCACCTGCAGTTCCTGCTGCATATGTGCTTCCATCATCGCACGGATACTTCCAAGCACCGGTGTCACCAGAGAAGCAAATATATCATCTTTATCTTTAAAGAAGAAATATAATGCGCCGGTCGTTACGCCTGCATTCTTACAGATATTCCGAAGGGATGCGCCCTGATATCCCTTCTCCATAAATTCATGCTCTGCACTCGCAAGCAGCTTTTCTTTTGTCTCCCGATCGTCCTTCATCTCGTCTCACCACCAGTTCTACCTCGCTCTAACATATGAACGATCATTCACATAACATCGTTATGTTACATCTAACTTGAATATATGTCAACCCCTTTTTTTATATTATATTTGCTGTATTTCTGGCTAAATATTAAATCTGCTTGACGCCTTTACATGCTGCAACAAGCATTTCCGGTTCATATAACATAATTGCCGTTGCTTCCGTATAATAAAATCTCTACATGACGACACTCACGCAGTTTTTCGTTATGCGAAACACATTGCCAGCACCTGTGGGTGCTTGTTTGAGCTCGAAGAGCGAGTTAGCACGGAGCAGGTGCGCATCAGGCATGTGTTTCAAATAGAAAAACAAGTGCGTCTCATGTAGAGATTTTATCAGGAGGAAGTTAATCGGCATATTCAGAATATAAAACCGGAAATGCACTTAATACAATATAAAAAGGACTCCGGCATATATTCAAGGATTGATTCATTGAAAAACATGCGAAACCGGAGTCCCTATGTCAAACTATATTCTTTTTTCTACTGCGGATGTCCTGGCGAGGCATCCTTTTGTCTTAAATCGTAAACAAAGTCCAAACCAATGCCTTTTTACAGTGCAAACGATTTTCATTTGTTAATTACTTACTGATTGAATCGGTCTTGATGATGAACTTAACGCTGCCCTTCATATCGTCTGAGATTCCACCGAAGGACTCATAAGCTTCACCGGCCTTGATGACCTTATCACATTTCTCTGACAGAGAATCCAGATCCTTTTCTGCACCATTTACAGCATCAACGATCTTATCTGTACCATCAGATAACTGCTTGCTTCCATCCTTTAAATCACCACTTGCATCTGTAAGCTTTGTTGCACCATCCTTTAATGTGCCTGCTCCTTCTTTCAGAGTGTTTGCACCCTTGGATAAGCTTCCTGCACCACCATTTAACTTAACCATACCGGTATACAGGTCTTTTGTTCCTGAATATACTTTCTGTAATCCTGTATTGAGGGCTGATGCTCCTGTTGCAAGCTGTCCAACGCTGGTCTTTAATGTTGTGAGCTGTGAGCTGAATGAGCTTAACTTGTTAAGTACCAGATTTGCACCATAGGAAAGACCATCCTGATATGCTGTAGCATAACCTGTCTTATAACCTTCTATATAAGCTGTGCCATATGCTGACTGATAAGCTGTACCATAAGCGCTGCCATATCCGGCTGTGAATGCATTTGTATAAGCTGTGCCATAAGCTGTTCCGTAACCTGACTTATAAGCTGCTCCGTATACATCACCATATACTGCTGTGAATGCTTTTGTCATTGCTTCATCCGGCTGTGAACCTGTCATCTTTTCATAAGCATCCGCGAAGTCCTTGAAATATGTTGCAAACTGATTTTTTGCCTCTGATGCTACTGTTTCAGATGAAGGTGCTGCTGCCTGTGCCTCTTTTATAACTGCATCCTTAGACGGTGCTGCTGCCTTGCCATTCTTCTGTGCCTCAGCAGTAACTGCATCCTTATCAACACTTGCTGCAATCTTATCTTTATTTGCTGTCAGATTATTTGTGATATTATTTGTGATCGTTGTCTTAACAGCAGATTTCTCTTTATCGCTTAATTCTGTCTTTGTTGGAAGGCTGATTCCCTTTACTGCTTTATTTAATTTTGAAAGTCCATCGCTGATCTGCTTTGATCCTGATAAGACACCATTATCACCTTCAAATGCTGCCTTTAATGTACCGGCACCTGTTGTAGCTGAGTCAACACCCTGAGCCAGTGTAAGAGATCCCTTATAAAGATCATCTGCTCCGGTCTTTACCTGTGAGATACCATCTGATACAGAAGCTACACCATCTGTATAGTCTTTGATTCCTGATACCAGAGAATCCATACCTTCACTGTATGTGTCGACCAGTTCGTTGATATCGGATTCAGCATCTTTCAGATCTTTATTATCGCTGTCCTTTGATAAGAAACCGGTTGAAGCAACTGTCATTGTCATGTCCAGAGAGAAATCTGTACAATCAGCTGTAACCTCGAAGTAATCCGGAATCTCAACATCCAGTTTCTGAAGATCCAGGCTGTCCTGAAGACCAGGCATGCCCATACCTACAACGATACTGTTGTTTCCATCATTTACAACCTGACCATTCTCAACCTTGATATTTGAGAACTTATCATTTGATAAGATCATACCGGTTGCCATCAGGAAAGGAGTATATACATCTCCGCTCTTTGAATTATTTACATATTCAAATCTCATCTTTACCTTGCCGCTCTTGCCTGCGAGCTGATCCGGTGCAATCTCCTGATCATCCAGATAATAAGTAACCTTTACTTCTACAGGGATCTGCTCCTCTGACTTGCCCTGATAGTAAATGGAATTACCATCCGCCTGCCATACAAGCTCACCGTTGTTCTCTGTAAATGTCTCATCACCTTTTACATTCTCGATATCAGTCAGGTTACTGCTATCCTTAATGGTTGCTGCACCGTCTGTGTTCTTTAACCATTCACTGACGATGACATCCTGCTTATTTCCTGCTGCATCAGCAACAACGTAAACGGTCTCATCTTTATCACTGTCAGTGTCCTCAGAAAGTCCGATAGAGTTTCCAAGCACATCTGATAATTCTTCATCACTCTTGCTCATGATTTCCGGGTTCTCTAATGTCTGTACTTCACCTGTTGCTGCGCTGCCACAACCTGTAACAGATAACATCATTGCACCACTTAAAGCGATCGCCATAAATCTTTTTCTTGCTTTCATATTTTTATAACTCATACTAATTACCTCCTACATTACTACTGTCCGTCAGCAGGACCATTTGAATCATTATTTACATCTATATATTTATCATCGTCACTGTAACTGTCATCAAAATCAAAGTTATCGAATTTTCCGGTACTCTTCTTTGCAAATGACCTGTCCTCATTCAGGAAATCATCATCATTTGCTGCTTTCTGTTCCTGAGCCGGATCAGCATTTCCTGCTCCTGCATAAGCTGCTTTCTGTTTGCCAGTGATCCCCTTGAATCCAATCGTTGTGTGGATGATCAGCTTATCGAATAACATCAACGCTGCAGGAAGCAGGAAGATTACGACAAACATACTAATGATAGCACCTCTTGCCATCAGAGTACATAATGAACTGATCATATCGATTTCAGAGTAACAGCCAACACCGAAGGTTGCGGCGAAGAAGCTTAATGCACTTACGATAATGGATACCATAGAAGTCTGAAGTGCAACTGTAACTGCTTCTTTCTTAGGAAGACCATTACTTCTCTCTCTCTTATATCTTGTTGTCATCAGGATCGCATAGTCAACAGTAGAACCAAGCTGGATCGTACCGATAACGATAGATGCGATGAATGGTAATGTTGTATTTGTATATGCCGGAATACCCATGTTGATGAAGATCGCAAATTCGATCACACATACCAGAATAATTGGAAGTGATACGGATTTGAATACGAATAAGATGATCAACAGGATAACACCGATAGATACGGTACTTACTGTGTTAAAGTCCTTATCTGTGATCTCGATCAGATCCTTTGTACAAGGAGCTTCACCGATCAGCATGCCCTTACTGTCATATTTGTGGATGATCGCATTGATCTCATCACACTGTGTATTTACTTCATCACTTGCTACTTTATATTCTGACATGACCAACATCAGTTTCCATTCGCCATTGTCAAGCTTGGATTTCAGATCCTGTGGGATCATGCTCTGTGGAATCATAGGACCAACTACAGATTCCAGACCAAGTACAGTCTTAACACCCTTTACATCTTTAATCTCTGAAATGATATTGTTAACTTTCTTTTCATCCAATGTACTGTCAAGCAGGATCATATGTGTAGAACTCATATCAAATTCTTCTTCCAGCTTCTGGTTTGCCTGAATACTTGGAAGATCTTCCGGTAATGAACTGTCAAGATTATAGTAAACATCTGTATGTGTATAACCATATAAAGCAGGAATCAGAAGGAGCAGGAATAAGATGTGGAAGATCCAGTACTTATTTACAATAAATTTACTAATCTTATCAAACTTAGGAAGTAAGGATCTGTGGCATGTCTTCTCGATCGGCTTATCAAAGATCAGGATCATGGATGGAAGTACGGTTACACAACAGATAACACCGATAACAACACCCTTCGCCATAACGATACCAAGGTCAAGACCTAAGGTAAAGGTCATGAAACACAATGCAACGAAGCCGGCTACTGTAGTGATCGAACTACCGATAACCGATGAGAAGGTGGAAGCAATTGCATCTGCCATAGCTTCTTTATTCTCTTTTCCATTTACCTTTTTCTCTTCCTGATAACTGTGCCACAGGAAGATCGAGTAGTCCATTGTTACACCTAACTGCAGGACTGCGGTAAGTGCCTGTGTTATGTAGGATATCTCTCCTTTGAATACATTTGTTCCTAAGTTATATATGATTGCCATACCGATGCTTAATAAGAAGAAGATCGGTGCAAGGAAGGAATCCATAGTCAGTGATAATACGATCAGTGATAAGATAACTGCTATGGTTACATAGATTGGAACCTCTTTATCACACAGATCCTTGGTATCTGTTACAACGGCTGACATACCACTGATAAAGCACTGCTTACTTGCTAACTTTCTGATCTGAGTGATCGCTTCCATTGTCTCATCGGAAGACATTGTTGTTTTAAAGATAATAGCCATCATCGTACAATCGTCATTACGATATGCTTCTCTGATATCTTTTGGTAATATCTCATCCGGAATTGAAATATCCATAATTGAATCATACCAGATAACAGTATCAACATTGTCTACCTGTTCCATTTGTTTTTTCAACTTGACGACATCTTTATCGTCCATCCCTTCTACAAGGCACAGGGAGAAAGCACCCGTTCCGAAATCATCTGCCAGAATATCCTGACCTTTCATGGTTTCGATATCCTTTGGTAAATATGAAAGTACATCATAATTTACTCTGGTTTTTAAGAAACCAATCGCTGCCGGGATCAAAAGCAGGATACTGATAATTAAGATCGGTACACGAAGCTTTACGATCGCCTTTCCAAATTTGTTCATAGAATCAACCCTTTCATTAATACAAAAATGAACGGAAACGTTTTCCTGTTTCCGTTCATAGAATATGATTATTTTGTTTGTTTGTAATTATACAAGATTTTAGGGTTGACAATTTTTTTGACATTTACCCTAAAATGTCAAAACGCAATCTAAAATAAGTATAAACAAAGGCTGAACACCTGATAAAATTTATCATTTTCTGTGTTCTCTGCTATTTATAAAATACTGGCATCTTCTGCTACAATCTGTCGTGATCTGATATATAAACCGCCTGCTTACATTTCTCAAGCATCTCACGCATATAAGTTGCGAGCTTCTCCGGTGTCATCTTCATGCCGCCCTTTGCCCATTCAACGATGATCCCGCAGATTCCATATGCAAAGAATCGGGAAAATACAGCTCTTTCCTCATTCTTCAGATGAGATTTCTCATCAAGAATATCGATGGCATCCTCAAAGGTCTGCTCTGCTACCTCAAGCATATACTGAATAATATATTCTTCCGCATGCCTGATCGTATTAATATAGAACTTTTTCTCCTCCTGCATCTGTGTCAGGATTGCTCCTAATTTCTCATCCCAGTTCTCTAAGGATATACCCTTCATATTCGGAGCAAATAATTCATTGAAATAGATCCAGACTAACAGCTCGTATTTATCCTGAAAATGGTAGTAAAATGTCTGTCTCTTGATTCCGCATCGATCTGTAATATCACTGATCGATATTTTGTCATATGGCTTTTCTCGGGTCAGCTCCTTTGCACTTAATGCTATGGCTTTCTTTGTAAGATTTGATTCAGGCATGTTCGTATAACTCTTTCTATATAATAATATCCCCATATATCTAAAATGCAGATCCTCTTCCACATCTCAAACATATGGGGACAGTATAGCACATTTATTATAACTCGGGCAACATATCTTTCATGCTGTTTAAACCAATCATCAAGGTTGATGTATTATGAAGAAGTGCGGATGTTGTCGGTGCAATCACACCTGCTACCCCGAGCACGATCAAGCCTGTATTAAAGCCTACAATAAAGCGGTAATTCCTGTGAATCCGCTTCATCAAAAGATTTGCAAGCGTCTTCAATGTCACGATCTCATCCAGACTGTCTGCATCAATCGTAATATCTGCAACCTCTCTTGCTATCTCTGCGCCATCACTGATCGCGATACCTGCATCTGCTGCCGAAAGTGCCGGTGAATCGTTGATGCCATCACCGATCATAATAACCTTTCTGCCTGCCGCCTTCTCACGTTCTACAAATGCCGCCTTATCCTCCGGTAATACCTCAGAATAATATTCATCGACTCCGACATGCTCTGCGATCGCCTTTGCCGTCCGTTCACAGTCACCGGTCATCATAACGACCTTCGAAATTCCAACTGCCTTTAATCGTTCTACGATGTCCGCAGATTCTTCTCTTAATGGATCTTCTATCAGGATCGCTGCTGCAAGCTCATTATCGATTGCCAGATAGAGGTGGGAATATTCCACCGGAAGATTCTCAAATACATCTTCCATGCCCTCCGGTATCGTACATTTCTCATCTTCAAATACAAAATGATAACTGCCGATGATCGCTTTTGAATCACCGATCGTTGTCGAGATTCCATGGGCTACAATATATTTGACTTCTGAATGCATCTCCTCATGATCCAGATTCTTTCGCTTTGCCGCATCCACAACTGCCTTTGCGATCGAATGTGGGAAATGCTCTTCCAGACAGGCAGCGATACGAAGCAGCTCGTCTTCACTTGTTCCGTTAAAGGAAACAACGCCTGCCACTGTAGGCTGTGCCTTGGTCAATGTTCCTGTCTTATCAAATACGATTGTATCTGCTTCTGCTACCGCTTCCAGATATTTTCCACCCTTAACTGTGATCTTATGACTTCCTGCCTCACGGATCGCTGATAATACCGATACCGGCATCGCAAGCTTTAATGCGCAGGAATAATCAACCATCAGGATCGCCAGTGCTTTCGTTACGTTTCTGGTAAGCAGATAGGTAAGTATCGTACCACCCAAGCTGTATGGTACCAGACGGTCTGCCAGATGCTCCGCCTTGCCCTCCAGATTGGATTTCAGCTTCTCGGACTCATCGATCATCTGTGCGATCTTCTCATACCTGCTGGAACCGGATACCTCTTTTACTTCTATTATAAGGGAGCCTTCTTCTACTACGGTTCCTGCATATACCACATTGCCTGTCGTACGTCTGACGGATACGGATTCTCCTGTAAGTGATGCCTGATTTACCATAGCCTCACCATCACAGACAGTTCCGTCAAACGGAATGATCGTTCCGACATTGACAACGACATGATCACCTTTCACGATCGTATCCGAATCAACCAGGATCTCACTGTCCTCTGTCTTTAACCAGACCTTGCCAACATTTAGCGACATCGTACGTGCCAGATCATCCACCGATTTCTTATGTGTCCACTCCTCAAGCAGTTCACCGATCCCAAGCAGGAACATGATCGAACCTGCAGTCTTCATATCACCACGTAAGACAGATACTCCAATGGATGTTGCATCCAGTACCGGAACCTCGATCTTGCCCTTTGCAAGTGTCTTTAAGCCCTTCCAGATATACTTGACTGACATCAGACCAGTGTAGGCTGCTGATATCGGATATGGAAGGAACCATTTTCTTGCATAATGGAAGATAACCTTATCGATCAGCTTCTCCTGATACATTGCATTTGTCTCTCTGCCGCTCCGCTCCAGATAACCATTTGGAACTTTTACATCCTCATAATGGAATCTGCGAAGTCTGTCGATGATGACATCATCGTTTCCTGTATAGCAGATCACTGCATCTGCTGTCCGGTCATACACCTTTGCCGAGCTGACCGGTTCAAATGACTCCAGATAATACAAGAGAATATCTGCTTCTTCATATGACATACGATTCTGACACATATGCACACGAAGTCTGCCCTTCATCTTATCTTTTATTATGAATTTCAATTCAGCTCATCCTCTTATCTAATTTCTTATTATGCTTCTGTGTTTTCTGCTGCTTCACAAGCACATTCAGCAGTTTCTTCTGCTGTCTCAGCAGGAATATCTTCTACAACGACATCTTCTGCTGCTTCACGGTCTGCATTGATCTGCTTTGCACCCTGATAAATGTCATCTACATTTTCCTGGATCGTTGTCGCTGTATTCATAACACACTTCTTAGCACGAAGGGCTGCTGCTGTACAGTTTGTGTAAACCTTCTTTGCATCCTTGCTTGATAATACCTTGATACCTGCTGTACCAAATAATAAACCTGCTGCAAATATTCCAACTTTCTTAATATCCATGATAAATTACCTCCTGAAATAAAAACTCATTTTGATGCACATTATAGCATTTTTTTCTTTTTCGTAAATCCCTTTTTGCAATAAATTCACGCATTTTTTACAATTGAATATTCGTGAAAATGTACACTTGTTCCACCCTTAAACCGTTACCTCATGTTTCTTATAAAATCCACTGTAAAACAGGAAGCCGACAAACGTTGTGATCATTTCCGTAACCGGGAAAGTCAGCCAGAAATACACGAAACCAAATCTGGAAAAAATATATCCCAGCGGCACGAATAAGAACACAGTACGCATGATGGTAAGAAACGAGCTCTTAAATGCATATCCCGTTGCCTGCAAAAAAACCGGATAGATCTGTGCACCTACCATCGGTATAAAACTGATCCCGATAAAGCGGAATCCCTGTACTCCGATACGGATAACTTCACTGTTTTTTGTGAAAACCGATAGCATAGGTCTCGGAATAACTTCAAAACATAAGGTTCCGACAAGCATCAATGCGATTCCCCATATAAATGCAACCGTCATTGTCCGTTTGCAACGGTCGAGCCGCTTTGACGCATAATTGTAGCTGATGATCGGAACGATACAGGTCTGTAAGGCTCCAAGCGGAATAAAGAAAAATGTCTGCCATTTGTAATATAGTCCAAGTGCGGTCACCGCTTCATCGGAAAAACCAGCAAGTATCATATTTAACCCAAATATATAAAAGGTATAGGTCGCCTGCATGATGATATTCGGGATTCCCAACACATATATTCTGCGAATATCTTCCGGATATTTCCGAGGGGAGGGTGAACGCCGGAAGCCTTTCTTCATAACAAGAAGTGCCGCCACGATCTGCCCCGTGATCGTCGCTAACGCTGCTCCTGCGATACCAAGCTTCGGAAGTCCAAAAAATCCAAAGATCAGGATCGGATCTAACACGATATTTGTAATTGCTCCTGCTATCTGCGCGACCATCGGTGTCTTCATATCACCATTTGCCTGAAGCACCTTTGTCCAGATACTCTCTGTAAACAGACCAATGCTTCCGACACATACGATCCTTCCATATGTAATGACATCTGCGATAACCACCTCGGAGTTTGTCGACAGCCGTGCATATGCCGGCATCAGAAGATAACAGCTCACTGCGAACAGGATCCACATGATAATCGCCAGACTAAAACCAATGCCCGCTACTTCATCTGCTTTCTTATGTCTCTTTATTCCAAGAAAATGTGCAATATTTGTATTAATTCCAACTCCTGTTCCAACTGCCAGCGCGATCATCAAAAGCTGAACCGGATAAACGATCGATAACGCTGTCAGCCCGCTCTCAGAACATTTTCCGACAAACAGACTGTCTACAATATTATAAAGTGCCTGTATCAGCTGTGCCAGCATGACCGGAGGTGCAACCTTAAAGAATATTTTATTGATCTTTTCTGTTCCGTAAAAACTACTATTTGTTTCCATTTTGTTTTCCCTGAATCTATTCCTTTATCTGTAACTTTTCTTTCTCTTTTAATTCATGATAAAAGGTATCTAATATTCCAACATAATTCTTATTCCATGGTTTCTGTTTGCCACAGTAATGCAGAATCACTGCATTCTTGCGTACCCATGTTATATCTATCTTCTCATGGCTTGACTCCATATTATAAAATGCTATCATTCTGTCACTTAGATTATAACGCATGGTATCGATCAAGCCGATATGTGTCCCATATAGTGCTGCAATAATATCCTGATCTGGTAAAGTCAACGTCTTTCTGTGCTCTTCTACAAATTTCTCCACTTTGCCAAAATCCTGCTTTTTTCTCAAAACATCCAGATTCATTAATATGACACCCGTATTGATATATGGAACTTTTTCCTCTATTCCTAGTCTTAACCGGTTCATCTTATTTAAGAACTTTCTGATATGTGTACAGGCTAAAAAATAATTATCTCCAAACTCCATCTCATATAGTTCCTTCAATGAACGAATTACAATTATATCCGCATCAAGGTACAGGATCCGATCCAATGTTTCCGGCAATAACGCCGATGCATATATTCTGTAATATATCTCCATCGGATAGCGGTCTGTCTCCGGAAAATTCATATCTTTACGATACTTCATATCGATGAAATGAAATGTTACGGAGTTTCCCTCAATGTCCCTGTCATAGCGTTCTAACTGCTTCTGATCATTCAGGTCAAGATCAGAATGAATTACATATATGTCATATCCACTTTCTGATGGGAAACGGATAATCGATCGTACACAGTCATCCAGATGTTCCAAAAAGCCCTTATTAATTGTAAATAACAAATTCATTTCATTTACCTCATCCCTTGATATTGCTTCCAGCTTTATACAATTTACTACTCTGAACGTCTCCGGTCAATCCATATTTTTCGAGCCGCGTGTAAAATACTGCATCTTTATTTATAATCAAATAACGTTACAAACAGAAAAAAACTGCCGGCAGATTTTCATCTGCCGACAGCTGTCTATCAATAGTCCCAAGCCTCATCTTCTTTGGAACCCATCTTGTTCCATTTATAATTCACGAATTCATTTTATTTTGTTTTTACTGATACAGCCTTGCTCCAGTCTGAACGAATTTTAGTCGTCTTTCCGTTCTTCTTCACATTCTTATAAGTACAGATTCGTACATAATACTTCTTCCTTGCGCTTAACTTCGTAACCTTTTTACTCTTTGCCTTGTTGGAAGATACGGTAGTCAGGATTGAGCCTTTAAATGACTTATTTGTAGAGCACTGGATGATATAGCCGCTGGTGTTCTTCGTCTGTTGCTTCCAGTTGACCGTAACCTTTGCCTTTCCTGCCTTTACGGATTTGATCGATGTCCCGGCAGGTGCGATACGAAATGTCAATGTATTCTTGCCACTGTACTTCTTGCCTTTTAACTGAACCGTAACTTTATAGCTTCCGATCGACTTTCTGCCTTTTGCATAAGTCACTGTATAATCCGTACCCTTTTTCAACTTTTTGCCCTTGCTGTCCTTTACCGTGACAGCTGGCTTCTTCGATTTCTTATCATAAGTATAAATGCTCTTGCTGAGCTTTACATTACTGATCTTATTGATCTTCTTTGTAGATAATGTCTCGCCACAGGATTTGCATTTTGTCACAAGCTTACCATCTGCACTGAAGGTTGCTTTCTTCTTTACACTCTGAACCTGCTCCTTATGCTTGCAGCCTGTCGTATTCTTTGCTGTCAGACGATAGGATGTTCCTGACACATATACATTTACATAACCTTTGAGCATTTCTCTCTCACAGGATACTGTATACCCACTTCCATTATCACCAAGTCTACGCATTTCTTCCTGTGTAAGAACAACATTGTCAGAAGATGGTCGGGCTATATACCAGTCTGCTGATTTTCCGGTTGAATCAGTGATTGAACCTATACTGATCAGATCGCATTTTACATAAGACATCACACCATTCTTAACGTTAATATTAAATATACATTTCTTACCGGTCTTATCTTCGATGTATTCCTGCTCACTTGAGGATCTACTGCTATAAGTATATGCGGATATCTCCCCGCCAGTTCTGTAATAGCCCATATTTGATGGGTTAAATGCTGAATATCCATATTCAAGCTCATGTGCATAATAGAGATTCAACTCCTTGCAATAAATCAGCTTGTAGATATAATAGCTGGTATCATACATTTTTATCGCATATTTAGAATCTGCATCCCCTTCCTTCATGTACACCTCAAATACGGAAGGCTCATCACTGAGAGTTACAACATGATGCATAATATACTGATCATTATATGCTGTCTCTGTCTTTAAGGCTTTATCTCCTTCTGCCTCAACACAATCCTTATATTTCTCCGATATTGAGTTTACATAGAACGGTATATTATCTGTTCCCGCATAGACATCTATAACTGCCTTTCCGCTTACCTTAAAAACAGCTTTTGTTCCCTCTGGCTGCATGGTGATTCTACCACCGTCTTCCTTGTTCTTGTTAACAGTCAGCGTACCATCACCAAAAACTTCAACAGATCCGCCATAACCATAGCCCCATACAGTAAGACCCTTGATCTGATTGTCCCCAACCAGCTTAATCTTGAAATCATCCCCCATCTCGTTTACTTCGATCGACATGGCCGGCTGTTTGTAATTCGTAAGCGTCAGCGTATTCGTCTTCTTATCATAAGCTGCCCCTTTCACAGTGTCTGTTTTTTGTGTTCCTGTAGCATACAAGTGATATGTACTTGTTCCGTCCCCATTATAAATAATGATATACGCTACACTATTCTCTCCTGTATTTGGTCCGCTTGCTGCCCTTACGGTCATTACACATCCAACCCACATGCACAAAACCGCCAGCATCAGAGATACCTTTTTGAAATGTTTCATATTCATTTCCTCCTTTCATGAGTTAGTACTATATACTATATCATGAATTATATCTGATAAACTGACAGTTTATAAGTTTACATTTGTTCTTTCTTGTATTTTTAACGCAATATCGTCACATAAATTCAATCAAGATCATTTTTGTTAATAGTACTCATATCATCCAAAATTAGTCATCGCATATGTTGGTTTCTGATTATGTTTCAGCCGGCAGACGCATTTATATATCCTTATTGGGTTTTCTCCACGCATAATAAAACTGGATCAAGCCGATCCTTGACCTTGTATCTGTCTTTTTATTCAGGGATGAGATATGTTTATAGAGTGCGGTTCTTGAAATATAAAGTTTTTCTGCAATATCCTGCACACTTTCATCCGATTCCAGAAGCTCTCTTAATACATCCTGCTCTCTGTCCGTCAGACGATATTCTTCTGCAAACTGGGAATAATAATCAACAGTATTCATACCGTCCGACTCTTCTTTCACATTTTTTGACCCAATATCATATTTTCCTGATGCATGATCTAATGCAGAACCCGCTATTGCAGATGCAGTTTCCTTTATGATACCCTCCATATCTCCTTCTCGTTCAAAGCACTCCTCGATAATATTCACCTGAAGCTGGCTGCTGTAAATAAACATTGCAATATTGATCATTACAAACAAAACAAGGATCACGATACTCGCAAGCAGCATCGGAGATAATCCCCCGCTGATGCCACTTCCATCTGCATTCCCCGACATGGCATGTGGCATCATGGTCGAGATAAATCCGACGATACCGGCTCCGATATTATTAACGGCTCTGCCAAAGCCAGCCCATAATGCAGGAACTCTCGTATAATAAGAAACTTCCATAAAACCGGTTGTGAAGAACACAACGAAAAAACCTGTTGCCAGATAGAATACAATCAGTCCTGCAAGAATCGAACCGCCCATCCCAATCAATAAAATACCGATCACGGATAAGATTGTCACGCAGTACATGACCAGACTCATAAAGCGCCGCTTCTTCAGATCAAATAAGATACCTGCAAGGATACCGCTTAAAACCAACAGAAGTCTTGGCCATTCTCCGGCATCAATTGTACCTTTTGCATGGTAATAAGTAACAATATTATCCAGAGCCGCAAATATAAATGCCATTAAAAGAACACAGCAAACCAATGCTCCGCAGGTAATACCCGGATGAATCGAAGCATTATACTGCACCTCTGTCTCATTCTCTGCCCTGAGGTGCTCCAACAGCACTACAAAGATTACAACAAACATCAGTAACACAGATGCCTGAATCCTGCTGTCTGTGACCAGATTATTATTTATAAACTGAAGCAGCAGCCCTGCCGCATAAGCTGTTCCAACCATCAATGCCATATGACTGCTGTTTTTTAAGATAGCCGCTGCCAGATCATGTGCCTTACTTCCAAACATCCCTGCAAACAGAAAGAACACACAACCCCAGATCATCAGGCTTTGTTCTGATCTGCTGCCTGTCATCATCCAGATGCTTAACATACAGATCACTCCTGAAACAAGCTGCATGATCACTCCTGCCTGTCCGCTCCGGTATCGTTTCAGAACCGGATAGATCAGGAATCCTGCTGCACTGACTGTCAGAATAATACTCTGTGCCCATACAACCCGATCCACCGATACCAGTTCCGCCATCCGATTATCAAAGACATATTCAGTTCCAAGAAACAGGAAATTAAAAACTGCCAGTCCTGCTATGACCAATATATAATTTCTGCATTTTCCCTTATGATTCTCCTGCCCGGCCATATTATATACTTCCCCATTATTTTCATTATTGTCATGTCTGCTCTTTGTCTGCATACGTTCATAAAACGCAAACTACTCTGTTAATGTACTACGCCCCGGCTTCAAGGTCAAATGTAATTTTCGTCAAATATGTCTCTTTGTTCTCTTTTTCCAGTTGTTCCGTCAATTCCTGTATGATATCGTTTTCCTTTCCCTGCCATCCCGATGGGACAACCATATCAAAGACCAGTTCTTTCTTTCCCTCATGTGTATGCACACGAAAATCATGGATTGTAATTTTGGCATCTATTTTCTGCAAGATATCCAGTACCTGATGGTGTATATGATTAAGTTCTGCATCGTCTGTAATAACCGGATCATAATGAATAACCATATGCACACCAAATCTTTCCAGACATTCCCGTTCTATGCGGTCAATCTCGTCGTGACATACCATAGGATCGATCTTCTTGTCAATCTCAACATGAATACTTGCATACTGTCTGCCCGGGCCATAATCATGCACCATCAGATCATGACAGCCAAGTACCAACGGGCAGCTGCTTATATATCCGGTAAGCTGTTCCCGCAGTCCGGTATTTGCGTCTTCTCCAAGAAGTGGTGATATCGTGTCTTTTGCAAGTGAAATCCCACTGATAATAATAAATACAGATACCAAACCACCCATAAGCCCATCGATCTTCCATCCGCTGACATGTTCTACGGTCGTTGCTGCAAGAACCGCACCCGTAGTCAATACATCATTTCTACTGTCTGCTGCGGCGGCAAATAAAGTATTTGACTGGATCTTAGCCCCCATCTTACGATAAAAGAACATCATCCATAGCTTTACCAGAATTGAACCGATCAGCACCGCAGTCATCAGCATGGAGAATTCGATTGAGGCCGGATGGAACAGTTTCAATACTGATGTCTTTGCCAGTTCAAATCCGATCACAAGGATCATGGCAGCCACAACAAGACTTGCCAGATATTCAAATCTTGCATGTCCATATGGGTGTTCTTTATCCGCCGGTTTCTCTGCCAGCTTAAATCCAAATAATGTTACAATGGAGCTTGCTGCGTCTGACAGATTATTCAATCCGTCTGCAGTAATAGATGTTGATGCAGCCATCTTACCAATCACAAGCTTGCTGCCTGCCAACAGCAGGTTACACAATACACCCGTGAGCCCGGTCATCTTACCGATCGCCGCCCTTTTTTTAGAATCCTGATTTTCTTGTGCCATAATAGTTACCTCCATATATATAAGATAACTTTATGCAACGCAATTAATAATCTTTCCATCAGTTTTATAGAATTATCTACGACCAGTTATGGCCAAAATAATAAAAACCTGCGGAACAAATAGTAACTACTGTCCCGCAGATCATACATTCATTCTTTATCTGCTGCCACCCTATGTGGCCCGGCCCTGTGGTCATCCCACCGCCTGCTCAGTTTGTACTGTAGATTGATATGCAGTGCAAAAAGTATTAATATATTATAGCATACGGTTACCCGGACATCAAGTGCCGATTTCTGATATTTTGAAGAATCTACCACACCTAACCGGCGGTCAGTGGTTTATTCTTACTTGTGCTCTGTATTACTTGGATGCTGCAGGATTTAACTTCTTGGTCTTGATCTCATCCTGAAGCATTGCAAGGAATTCATCCATAGGAACAGTTGTTGTCTTCTGTTCACCATGAAGTCTGTAGCTGACAGTCTTATCATTTACCTCATTCTTACCAATGATGATCAGATATGGAACCTTCTCAACCTGAGCAGCTCTTACACGATAACCAAGTTTCTCTGCACGCTCATCGATCTCAACACGGATGTTGTTATCATCTAAGAAATCATACAGCTCATGTGCATATGCATTTAATTCTTCATCTTCATTCTTTACAGGAAGAATTCTTGCCTGTACCGGTGCTAACCAGAGTGGCAGGTTACCCTTTGTCTCCTCCAGAATGTATGCCATGAAACGATCCAAGGAACCAAGAATTGCTCTGTGAAGCACGACAGGAGTCTTCTTTGTTCCATCCTTATCAATGTATGTCAGGTTGAACTTTGCAGGGAGACAGAAGTCAAGCTGACAGGTCGATAATGTGTATTCATTTCCAATCGCAGGCTTAACATTTACATCAAGCTTTGGACCATAGAATGCTGCTTCACCAATCTCTTCTGTGTATTCGATACCGATATCATCCAGCACTTTACGGAGTGCATCCTCCGCTGTATTCCACATCTCATCGTCATCATGATATTTTACCTTGTCCTCAGGATCTCTTAAGGACAGAACACAACGGTAATCTGTGATATTGAAATCCTTATAGGTATCGAAGATCAGATCAACAACCTGCTTGAATTCAGATTCGATCTGCTCCGGTGTTACAAACAGATGGGCGTCATTCTGACAGAAATGTCTGCCTCTCTCGATTCCCTTTAAAGTACCACTGGCTTCGAAACGGAAATCATGTGCAATCTCACCGATACGGATTGGAAGATCCTTATAGGAATGCATCTTGTTTGCATAGATCATCATATGGTGCGGGCAGTTCATTGGACGAAGGACGAATGACTCACCTTCTACTTCCATTGCAGGGAACATATTGTCCTTGTAATGATCCCAATGACCGGATGTCTTGTAAAGATTTACTGTACCAACACAAGGAGTCATAACATGACGGTAGCCAAGCTTTCTTTCCTTGTTCTTGATATAATTTTCAAGCTCCTGCCATACGATATAACCCTTTGGAAGGAACATAGGAAGTCCACGTCCAACCAGATCATCTGACATGAACAGATTCATCTCTTTACCGATCTTTCTGTGGTCACGGTCTTTGGCTTCCTCTAATAACTTCAGATGTGCTTCCAGTTCTTCTGCTGTAGGAAAGCATACACCATAGATTCTCTGCATTATATGGTTCTTAGCATTTCCCTTCCAGTATACACCTGAATATTTTACTAATTTGAAGTTCTTGCACAATTTTGTATTATCAACGTGTGGTCCACGACAAAGATCTGTGAAATCTCCCTGATCGTAAACTGTGATATTTCCATCCTCTAAACCATTGATCAGATCAAGCTTGTAGAAATCATCCTTGAACATTTCGAGTGCTTCTGCCTTTGTAACTTCACGTCTGTAAATCTTCTTGCCTTCTTTACAGATTTTCTTCATTTCTTTTTCAATCGCAGCGATCACATCATCATTTACAACATCATTACCAAGGTCGATATCATAATAAAAACCTTCTTTCACAACCGGTCCAACCCAGAACTTTGCATGTGGATACAAATGCTTTACAGCCTGTGCCATAACATGAGCGCAGGAATGATTGAGGGTATTTAATCTCTCGTCTGCTTTAAAATCTACCATTTTCTTTTTCCTTTCTTTTACCTGAACTGACATCCCGCCTGATAGCACAATGTTCAGCAAATATTTGTACAGGTATACTTCTGTTTCTTTTTCTATTGCATAAAAAAGCGCCCCTGTACAGACGTTTTTTCATCTATACAAGGGGCGATTATAATTCTTATATCGCGGTTCCACCCTTTTTATTTCCTGTGGAAATATCTCATTCATGATGATAACGGAATCACCGGACCGGATTAGGGCCGCTCAGAGCTGGTCTTCCTGAATGTTTCCTCTAAGATACTTCCACCAAATGTATCTCTCTCTGCAGATTCTTCGTTCAGTACTGTTCTCGTCAACACGTTATTCAAAGTATATTTCAACTGTTCTGCACTGTCAAGTAGCTTTTTCCGCTTTTATAAACATTTTTTCCTTTTTTCTTTTTGAATGTTTCAACGATTTTCCTATAATATTTAAGGCTATGGTCTCTGGCCAAGTCCACCTTCCAGCGTGATCGTCTCTCCTGTCATATATTTGAAATCAGGAGATGCAAGCTGTACACATACTCGTCCGATCTCAAGTTCGGCATCACCGAAATGACCCATTGGAGGTGTATGAACATTCTTATCAAATGCATCCGGATACGCATTCTTAAACTGCTCTAACTGTGCTGTCCATGCAAGCGGACATACGATATTTACATTTATGCCATCCTTTGCCCATTCCGTTGCTGCAACTCTTGTAAGACCACGGATTCCTTCTTTTGCTGCTGCATATGCGCACTGTCCAAAATTGCCGAACAAACCTGCACCGGATGCAAAGTTAATAACGGAACCCTTGCTTTCTTTGAGGTATGGATAACATGCTTTCATATAATAGAAAGTTGCATACAATCCTGAATACAATGCCAGATTAAACTGATCTGTTGTATGCTCTGCAAGCGGAACACCGGATGCTGATGCCTGTGCATTATTTATTAGTACGTCGATACTGCCAAATGTGTTGATCGTCTGTTTTACAACATTTGCAACGACTGCCTCATTATCTGCTCCGGCAGATATATCTGCTGGGATTGCCAAAACTTTTATCCCATATAAGCGTTCCAATTCTTCTTTTGCATCTTCCAGCTTCTTCACGTTTCGTCCTGTGATCACGACATTTGCGCCTTCTTTTGCATACGCTGTCGCAATACCATAACCGATCGAGCCACATCTGCCATCACTTAATACGGCACGTCCTCCACCTGTGACAATAACTGTTTTACCTGTTAAAAATCCCATTTTCTGTTTCCTCCTTATATTTTTATGTTATTCTATACCTGCAGGCTGCTTTCTGGTCTTATACAGATATTCCAGCCTGTTTATAACTTATATAATGATTATTATCTACTGTATCTTCCGGTCATATCCGCCCTCTGACAGCTTGCTTTCAAATGCTCTCTGTTCTAACGGTTTGTCATACAGATAGCCCTGTACACGATTACAGCCAAGTTCCAGAAGAAATCTTGCCTGCTCCTCGGTCTCCACACCCTCGGTTATGACATTCAGATTCAACTGTCTTGCCATATGAATGATGCTCTCAATAATGATCCGATCCTGTGTGGAGAATGACTCATGATTGATAAATGACCGGTCAATCTTGATCTCATTTACCGGAAAATATCGAAGGACACTCAATGTTGAACATCCTGTACCAAAGTCATCTATCGATGTCGCAATACATGCTTCAGACATATACCGGATAAAATCATACAGATCCTGCTGTTCACTTGCCTCAGTCGTCTCTGTCACTTCTATAATAATATATTCCGGATTGATATTATATTCCTTTATGATCTTTATAATACGGTCTGCCAATGTACGCGGATCATGTCCAACCCCTGAAATATCATTTCTCGATATATTCACAGATACAGGAACCGGCTTATGGTCTTTCTCAATCCAGCTATTAAGTGCCTCACACACCCGTTTCAATATATATAGATCCAAATGAATGATGAATCCATTCTTTTCCATAATCGAAATAAACCGGAACGGTGGTATTACCTCTCCATTCCTGATCCATCTTGCAAGCGCTTCTGTTCCTACGATCTGACCTGTCCGGATATCAACCTTTGGCTGATAGTACACCTGAAATTCGTGTTTTTCTAATGCTTCCGGGAGCATCTGCTCCATCTGCTGGGCAACTACTGTTTCTTCCTGCATCTTATCGGTTAAGAAAGCATATGGAAGTTTGTGCTGTCTGGCATAACTGACTGCGATCGATAAACCATTCATGATATTCCTCGGATCTCTGTCTTTCTCTGTTACTTCATAGACTCCTGCCGCTGCTGCTATATATACCGGCACGATCTTTCCCATGTACTTCGCTGTTACCTCAACATTCTCCAAAAGTCCAAGGAAATCTGCAGTTCTGTCTTTCTTGACCAGTGCCATGAAATTATCTCCTCCCAGATGAGCCAGCGTCTCATCTTCTGTCAGCCATTTTCTGACAGCAACTGCATAACGCTTGATCATCAGATCGCCTTCCGCACCACCATACTTATAGCTGAGCAATCCAAAGCTTTTCAGATTAAAATAAAATCCATTGTACTGATAGATCGTACGATTCTGAAAACGTTCCTTTATGATTCTGACAAAGCCTGCACTGTTTGGAAGCATCGTGATCAGATTACAATAGGAATATTCTCTGGTCTTCCGAATCAGTCTGGATCTCGTCACATGAAGATACAATACCTCAAGGATCAGATCTATGTCTTCTTTTTCTTCCTCGTTCCATTCTACATTTTTATATGGAAATGCAGTCAATTCACAATATCCATTTTCTACCGCAGGAAATGTCTTCTGATATTTGTCTGTCTCTGAATACAGAACATCTCCTGCATAGAATATATCATGTCGGTCTTCGTTCTGTACAGATTTGATATTTGCCTCAATGTGCAAATGTCCCTCTACCCTGCCGATCCTGATCCGCTTTGCCAGAGGTTCGACTGCTTTCCCAAATCCATCAAATGTATTCTCGACCTGTAGTAATTCCTGTACATACAGTTCTATATCTTTTTTCTTAATTCTCTCTCTGATATCATCCATTGTCATGGGTGATCCTCCCTCTCATTTTTACTGCTGTATACTCCGAAAATTATTATTTTACATACAAACAATCATATGTTTATTATAACATGCTTTTCTCTTTTATGGAAAAAAAGATATCTTTTTGATAGATTTTGAATAGGTTAGAATTTATACGGTATGAACTGATTATCAAATTCGTTTACGCACCTGTTAAGAAATTCAAAATAAAGATGACGGAGGTTAAATAATTATGGGAAAAACAATATTTGAACAAATGGGCGGTACATACGAACAGCAAGGCGACTACTTAATTCCTTGCCGACATTGATAAGCAGGCAGAAGAAATGTTCTCACGGCTAGTAAAACAGATGGTGGCACGTGAGGGCGTGACCGAACAACTTGAAGCCAACAATCAAATGGAATGGGTCGCACGGATGAACAACATCCGTAGCAAAGCCACAGAAATCGTGAATCACGATTTAATTTACACCTAACAGCGCTGAATGTGTGCAGGAAATTTAATACTTCCTGCACACACTTATCATTTTTTGTTTGCCCAAAAAGTAAGATACATTTGAGCAACCGATTCAAGCAACACGAGTAATATATGTAAAATAATAAAGATACAGATAGCCGTAATGTATTTTAATGTTACAATCGATAAAATATTCTGCATTAGAGAAATTGCGATAAGTCCTACTAAATATATAATCTCAATAATAACATTATAAGCTATATTAGAAAGTAAAATCTGAAATAAGGATAATTGCTTTCCATTAACCGGCTTATATTGCTTTTTGTTTGACTCGGTTTCTTTTAAGCATTGTATATTCTTGTTGTCCGCAGATACTAAAATTGTAATAATCGCTACAGAAAAAGAAATTAGAATTGCCACAATATTTATCTGTGTATCTATAAATCCCGAAAAAGTCGATATAACTTTTTCTGAATTACCGATATTGAAAAACATAGATAATAATAATGAAATCAAAGCAATTAGTATTGGGATGAGGAATTTAATAAAGACCTTTTTTCTTGATTTTTCCTGTTGTCTTATTTTGAGAGTTATCAAAATAGGCTTGTATCAAATTATCAGGAAATCTTTTAGCACCTTTGGGGCGTTTAAGACATATTTCAACTTCATCAGCAATATCATTTCTTCCAGCAAACATCATAAAATCGTCCTTGATATCTTCCTTGCTTACTACCAATTTCAACACTGACATAGTTTTCGCCTTTTTAATCGATGAAAGAAAATCCTCTCCGGGCATGATTTCATATGATATTGAGTAATGATATTTATCGTCAGTATCTTCATTGTAATTAATGAATTGAGTGTTCAAATAGTCAACGATTTACTATGCCTATATCCATCTTCTTTGACAACATAAGCATCATCATAAATAAAATCTTTACTGCCAGTATTGTATGGCGGATCTATGTAGATAAGATCAATTTTTCCCTCCCTTATATCCACTCACCATTAGTGGTAAACCATTTTTCAGTAAATTCTTTATCTCCGACCGCCGCTGTAAATGGTTTTGTCAGGAACTCTTTTATTGTTTTTAGCACTGTACTGTAATCATCCGTTTTGGTATCTATTTTACGGATAAATGCCTTCCACTTCTTCTGCATAGCGTCATCGTTGTCAAAAGTCATAACCTGTTCAAACTGTTCAATCGTAAAACTATGTCCACGGTTTTCAAATGTCTTTTTTAGCGCTTCGGTCAGCGTTGCACCGTCAAAATCAAATTTATTAGCAAGATAATAAATATCGTAATAGTCTTTCATTCGGCTGGAAAACTCCATCAAACTGAGGATTGCATCAATTTTCTCAGCAACAGTTGTTTCGATGGAATAAGTATTGATTGTCGGCGAAACAAAACCATTAAGCTGAGTGGGGATTTTTCTTTTTTCTGCTTTGGAACAATGATATCGCCAACACCAAAATCAATGCCAAAGGGTGTGCGAGTATTTTTAATATGAGCGACCATTGAAGCACCTATGCCGGCATATTTTTTGGCAACAGCAATAGGTGCAATATCTTTGATTTCAAAGGTAATAAAATCATTTCCAGTTTCAGTTGCGATAATCTCTTCAAGAATTGCTTTTAACTGTTCAGGAGTGTTGGGCATCCGACGCAGTAGAAAATCTACATCAACAGTTACACGGCTGTCAAAGTCAGTGAGGGAGTATAAGAATAAACCACCTTTCAGCACAAGGTTTTCAGCATATTTGGATTTTTCCAAACGCCGCAAAAATTCTTCTTGGCAAAAGAGTTGCAAGCAGAGTTGATAACTTCTTCCACTTTCACCAGCTTTGTTTTTGAGCCGTGCAAGCACGGATGCAGCTATATCAGCCATTAAGCAATACCTCCATTACATTCATAACTTTTGTATAAAGCTTCATTTCCTTTGCGTATTTAGACAAATTTACAAGATTTTTTTTTTCGTCAGCGGCATAGGCATTGACAGCCTTATTAAAAATTTCATTGTCAAGTTTTGTGCGGTACTTAAAACAATCGCATATTGTTCGCTCACGGTCATACACAGATAATATTACACCGTTAAAATCGCTTATGGACTTACCTACATCTAAAAAATTCTTTTGAATATAGTAAGCCTTCATCGGAAATTCTTCAATGTTCTTTACGGTACGGGACGCTGTTCTCGGTACAGCGATTGACCATTCACGGGGAGAGAAATCACTATATCCGTAGTGAAACAAGGCGGACTCTACACAAATAATTCCCTGTGGAAGGAGTTCCCGTATGAGCTGTTCTTCTGTAATATTTTTACTTTGGGGGAGTTGATAAAATCCTCTGCGAATTCTTTCAATGACTCCTTCTTTACAAAAAGCCGCCACCTCGTATTTATTTATCCCGTTAGCGGCAAAATCTGAAGTTTTTGCAATACCGCCGTTATTTTCAATTATCATTTTTAAAATTTCTTTTTTACTCAAGCAGGCACCAACTTTCTACACACAAGAAATAAATAATGTACGCTGTTATTATACCATACGGTTTTGGGAATATCAATAACTATGTGTAGACATTGTTCAAAATTTGTGTGCTAAAAGTAAGCAAAATATTAAAAAAATAGATAGTATTCCCTGCTTGCCGAAAAAATATTCAAAAAAGCATTGGCAAACATATGTTCTGAAGTATATAATAAAGTACTCTCACAGGAGAGCCACAACTGAATAGTATTTTTATCACACGAGGATTAAACAGACGACTTTAAGTCGGACAAAGTTTGCGATATGCCAAGCGAAAATATCGCCGCTTCCGCCAATGCTTTTGGTACTGTTGGCAGACGGAAAGCGAGCAAACAGTACCGTCTTTGATTTCAAAGCCGGTTACATGAATGTGATGGTATGTGAAGATAAAATTACTGCGGATACAGAAGAAAAAATTATCGCACTCATTGACAGTATTACCGAAGAACTGATACTGCCCCGGCGTGAAAAGGTGGTGATATGACGTGGCTACAACGGGATTTTGGCCTGTTAAAAGCAGGCTCAAAGAAGTAATCGACTATGTAGAAAATCCTGATAAGACCATAGACAGAAAATATGTGGACAGCGATTTGTACGCAGCCTTGCAGTATGCGGCAGACGATAAGAAAGCCGATAAGCGTATGTATGTGTCGGGTATCAACTGCAATGCAAATACAAATACTGTTCTGTACCGTAAACGATCACACAACAGGATCACCCTTGCTCCAAGAATTCCTCCAAGTTCCACATTTTGTATGATTGGAATCCACCAGATCCCCGGTAATAACGATAATCTCCGGCGAACAGCTTCGTATGGTTTTCAACAACTTCTTATTTTCTTTTCCAAATGCAGCGTTGTGCAGATCCGAGATCTGCACAATCCGGTATCCATCGAGATCCTCTCCAAGCTTCTCTGATTCATATGTATATGTAGTGAGCACCAGATGCTTATTCTGATACAGGCAAAATGGAATCAGTATAATGATTATAAGTATCAGAATCAGGATCTTTTTATGTGGTATTTTTTTCATCTTCATCTATTCACGGTCACAAATAACCGCTCCCATCTTTTATCTATCGTCTTTGCCCTGCGATACTTCCTGCCTGTAATATTTTGATACAAAAAATAACGCACGACAAATCTTATTCCTCTTATAGGATATGAAATCATTTGTCGTGCGTCAAATAAATAATTATGAATATGATGATAAAAACTGCTTCGTACGTTCCTGCGTCGGATTGTCAAATACCTGTTCCGGTCTGCCCTGTTCAAGTATATATCCATCATCCATGAATATAACCTGACTTGCCACGTCTCTTGCAAATGCCATCTCATGAGTGACAATTATCATCGTTGTCTTTTTCTCTGCAAGATTTCTGAGAACCTTCAGCACTTCGCCGGTAAGCTCCGGATCAAGAGCTGATGTCGGCTCATCAAAACACAGGATATCCGGCTGCATAGCAAGTGCTCTTGCGATCGCAACTCGCTGACACTGACCACCTGATAACTGATGTGGATAATTGTTCATCCGGTCTCCCAGTCCCATCTGACGCAGAAGATCTTCGCCCTGTGCTCTTATCTCATCCAGTATATTCTTTTTATTTGCCTTATAGTCCGGTCTTTCCTTTGCCAGAAGCTCCCTTGCCAGCATAACATTCTGAAGTGCTGTGTACTGCGGGAACAGATTAAATGACTGAAATACCAGTCCAAAGTGCAGCCGCTTCTTCCGAACCTCTGACTCCTTAAGTGTTTCCGGTTTATCCGTATCGAGAAGAATCTCATTATTTACACGGATAATTCCGTTATCCGGCATCTCAAGGAAATTCAGGCAGCGAAGCAATGTAGTCTTACCGCTTCCTGATGATCCTATGATCGACAGAACCTCTCCCTGCTCCAATGAGAAGCTGATATCCTTAAGTACATCCGTCTTACCAAACTTCTTTTTTATATGTTCAACCTCTAATATCGCCATACAGCTCCTCCTCTATCTGAAGAAATCCAGTTTCTTCTCTAATTTTCCAAGTAAAACAGTAAGTACACCATTCCAGATCAGATAATAGAATGCGCAGAAGAACAATGGCCATATTGCACCTGAGATTCCCTGTGAACCTTTCATGAACGCCTGTCCTGCCCAGATAATCTCCTGCAGCGCAATGATACGTGCAAGTGAAGTATCCTTAACCAAAGTGATAATCTCGTTAGACATTGCCGGTACGATCTTCTTTATCATCTGAAGAAGCTTAACCTTGAAGAATATCTGTCTTGGAGTCATACCAAGCACCAGACCTGCTTCTTCCTGTCCAACAGGAATTCCCTGAATTCCTCCACGATATATCTCTGAAAAATAGCAGGCATAATTCACGATGAATGATACCGATGCTGCCACAAATCTTCCGCCTTCTCCGCCACCCCAGATCGGGTTATGGAATACAAGACCCGGAAAATAATAGATGATAAGCATCTGGATCATCAGAGGTGTACCTCGAACGATCCACACAATAAATTTCATAAGATAGCTGAGTGGCTTAAACTTCGACATAGAGCCAAATGCTATTAAAAGTCCCAGTGGAAATGCACCAAGCAAGGTCACAAAGAACAATTTTAAAGTTTGAATAAATCCTGTATTAAGCGCCCCAATTACAATCGGGAGCTGTTCAAAAAACAAATCCATAATAATTTTCTCTCTAAGTAATAGTCAAAATAACAGTCTTATAATCTGTTAATTACTCTGTAAGTGCTGCCTGTACCTTGTACTTCTCAGCACATTTCTCCATAGATCCATCAGCCTTGCTGTCTGTGAAGAACTTGTTAAGTTCTGCTGCAAGATCAGAATCTTTTCTGAAACCTACACCATATTCCTCACTGTTAAGTCCTACTGTATATGTAAGATTTGCATAGCCTGTACCTTCACCTACCATAGCTGCTGCCATAAGGGAATCGATAATTGCTGCATCAGATGTTCCTGCTGCAACTTCCATAAGTGCATCTGACTGTGCCTTAACTGCTGTATAATTAAGTCCAAGTTCCTTTGCCTGATCTTCTCCGGCGCTTCCTGCTTCTACAGCAAATGTAAGTTCCTTAATGCTGTCTACTGTCTGATACTGATCTGCCTTGTCCTGTGGCACGATTACAACCTGTGCATTGTTGCAGTATGCATCAGAACATGCCATTGAGCTTGTAACCTCATCTGTAAGTGTCATACCGTTCCATACACAGTCGATTGTCTTACCATCAAGTTCCATGATCTTGTTGTCCCAGTCTATCTCTACGAATTCTGCTTTCACGCCGATGCTCTCAGCAAATGCGGATGCCATGTCTGCATCAAATCCGATCCAGTTACCTGAGTCGTCTTTGTAATCCATTGGTGCGAAATCTGTAACACCAACAACAAGAGTTCCCTTTTCCTTTACATAATCCAGATCACTCTTTGCGTCATTTGATGAATCCTTCTTTCCACAGCCAACCATAGAAAGTCCCATTACTGCTACTAAAACCAGTGCTACTAACTTTTTCATGATTATTTCCTCCTGAATATAATTAAAAAATATATGCCTGCCCCTTCCGGGCGCAACACGATAACATAGTAACAGTTTATCACAATAAAGTCAAACGTAATCTTATGGTTTATTATGGTAACCTCAAACTTTATGAAAGCTAACTGCCAAGTCCTACTTTTGAATCAATGTCTTTTGCTCATCTCTAGTATTCCCGCCTATTTTTTTCATAAAAAAAAGAAGCATATAATTTATATCCTTCTGCTTGTGCCGTTACCGGCTTTTTATTTATTTTGTTATTATAATCTTATCACAGGCTTTTTCGTGTGACTGTTTTTTTTGCTTTTTTTGTTTTTCACTTTACAAAAAAGCCACGAGGCGCAAACTCGTAGCTTTTTGTTTCCCATATGGACTAATCACCGTTTTTTACCTAAGCACAATATATCATATGCTCCGACTAAAACTCGTAATGTGTCCATAGACTGATAATCTTCACCGTCTGTTCTTCATCCAAAACTTCATAAACAAGCCGGTGTTTAATATTAATACGTCTGGAATATGCCCCTTGGAGATCTCCTAACAACTTCTCATAAGGCGGTGGAGTCTGATAGGGATTATTCCGAATAACTTCTATCAAAGCTTTTGCTTTTCTATCCAGCTTCGCTGCTTTTAGCTTAGATATATCCGCTGCTGCTTTTTTTGTGTAAACAATCGTATACATTACCATTCTACCTCATTTTCCTTCAAGCACTCATCAAGAGAGGTATGCAATCCCTCTATTATTTTTTCTCTCTGTTCCGGATTTGAGGAAAGATATAATGTCTCCATCATCCCATTATAATCTTCTTCGCTAATCACAACCGCATTCCCCTCTTTTGTACTGATATTTACCGGCTCATTGTATTTAATTGTCTGTTCTAAAAGACTGAAAATATTTTTTCTGAAATTCGTAACATTAGTGTTTAACATATTGCCACCTCCTATATGTACATTATAATGTACATATTCATTTCTGTCAATATTTCCTTTTTACCGGACTTTTTTTAACTGTTTTTTTCACCCGCTTTAGTTTTTGCTGCATTCTTTGACAGATCTGTTTTTCAATATACAGATGTTTTTTATAGTCCTGGATCGTATTTAAGCAACGATCCGCCAGTTTCCCAAATCGATATAACGATACAAGATTATATCCATGATCTTTAAGATCATAATATATTTCAATAGCCCTGTCATGCTCCGCTTTATATTTCTGATTGTCCGCTTTATAACTTTTATAATACGGATACAACTTCGATAACTCAGTAAGCTTATCCAAAGCAATATACCTTGCCTCATAGCTGATATGTATTCTTTTCTTCATATTCGATAGTTCAGTCTCTGCAACCTGCAGGTAGTCCATATACTGATCTAACTTCTTTTGATCCTGCAATCCGTTCTTACTGATAAAAGATTTTACATCAAATAACCGAATACCGGATGCTGCTACATACTTATAATAATCTCCCATATCTGTAAAAAGCCGGTGCATGTATTCCTGTCTGTTATCTTGTTGAAAAGTACCGGCAATCATCTTCATAAGATTTGCTTTCGTATAGGTCTGTTTATCTGGTGTGAGATTTACCAACCGGGCAGCTTTTTTTCGTTCCGGAGCCAAGATTGTAATATATTTATGTTTCGGATCATCATTGATCAAATGTCCTTTTTCCTGCATGAGTATCTTAAATTTCTCATAACTATCTGCTTTACTGATACACTCATCTACATCCCTGAGTATCATATCATTCGTATAGGTTCCGGTCTGTTTTACCCTTTTTGAATAATCATATTTATACTTATATGTTTTTTCATCCTCTACTTCCAGATTGAACCGTGATAATTGATACTTTTCGCATAGTTCATTGATTACCGGCATAAGATATCTTCTCCAATCACCATTCTCATACCGGTATTTTCGCCCTTCGATCAGATCAATAGAATTAAATACAATATGACTGTGAAGATGCTCTGTATTTGTATGTACGGAATACGCTACCTGATATTCCGGTAAACACCGCTCAATAAATTCTTTTGTGATCTGCATACAAAGATCAGGTGTGAGATGATCGGAAGCTGGAAATGCCAGTTTATAATGATATCCCTGTCTGCCATCTTCCTTTCCAAATGCCTCCTTTATATCAATCATTTGTCTGTACACTTGCTTTGTCAGGCGTGATACATCTGTAAGATCTTCTGGTAAAGACAGATTGTATCCTGATACATATTTGCTTTCTGTTTTTTCAGGATTGTAAATGTAATCAATTCCCCGGAGCAAGCCGGCTGATTTTTTACCGGATCTTGCCTGTCTGATAGCACCTAATCTTAGATATGCCATAGTTTCATTCTCCTTTATAAAATACTAGTGTAATTTTCTGCAAATCATCCCGCATGGAAGCGACATCCAAAAGAGCATCTGAAAGACGTTCCATATCTGCCTGTCCGAAATCCATTGCATTCATTTTTCTGGCAATCTGATTGATATTGGTTCCAATGCCTATCAGTTGCCTTTTTGCCGATGCTATATCAGCAGCTTTTACACCAACAGAAGTCATATAGTCCTGATGAATCAATTCACGGATATATGCGCTCTCATTTTTTTTCTTACCTGCTCGGCTCAAATTAAGCTGCAGCAGCCGGTTTGTATCAGCATCAAACCGATATGATTTTTTTATGATTTTCTCCTTATAGTCAGTTATTTTTGTCTATAGACACTTTTTTGTCCATGGACACGTTATAGACACTTTGCAGACACTTTTTGCCTGTTTGCTAACATATAACTTTGTTTCGCCGGTTGTCTTTGATGTGATTCTAAATGCAATACCGGAAAGTGGCTTATCGGTATCAAGTGCCACCTTCTTAAACTTGATATCTCCACGGAGAACCGTTTCTTTCTTGATAAGGGAAGCCGAGCCGATAAAACTTTCTGTGGTGTAGTTATCATTAATCACCGCAAAGATCACTCCGTCTGCATTGGATTTATCCGTTCCGTCCGTTGTGATAAATTCGCCGGTCTTTAAATATCCTTCCGGAACTTTGGTTTCCTCAATCGTAATACAGCCACAGCCGTATGGAAATGTCGGTTTTCCTGCCGTATCATAGTAATACTCACTGCTCTGATCTTTTATAAGATAAGAAGCATCACCCATGTTAATAAATCCATCCGCATCTGTTCTATATACCCATGTTCTTGCAGGGGTTTTGTCGGTTGCCTGTAACTGTTCGTATGTTGTGACTGCATCTGCACCGGTGACCGGTACATCATAGTATTTCACTGTAAACTCAGCACCGGCAAGAGAAGCTGATCCAGTCGCATCACCTGATGTACTATCTCTCTTTTCGAGATAAATCTCTAATGGGTCATTTTTCAGTGGTTCAGTTGATGTAACTGTCTGCTCCATGTTATCTTCTGTAAAGTATAAGTAGTAGATCGTTGTATCTAAACCGCAGCCCTCTGATGCTTTTGTCTCCTTGATACATACCCATGAGCCAATCGGCAAACCGACTAACTTATATGCACGTCCATTCTGTACGTCTGCAAGAGCATAATACTTATTCTTGTTATAGTCTGATACATAGCCATTACCGGCTGCATCCGTAGTAAAGGTACAAATATAGTCACTGGTTGATTCTACTCCATTGCCGGATGTGATATATGCCTTATATTCTGCTCCGTCTAAGCTGTAGTTACACAGCTTATTCATCGGTGTATTATCAAACTGCTTTTTAAGTTTTAAACCGGAACGGATATCTGACATCTTGAAATTAAGTGTCTTATTACTTGATGTTGCTTCCAAGTATACCGGATCAGCTACAGAAAAACCTCTTTCCTGTGCTGTAGCTGCATCCTCGACCAAACAGTACCAGCCATATGGAAGGTTAGTGAAGTAGGCTGCATCTGAACCCGTGCCAGCTACCACTCCTTTAATTTTTCCCGTAAGCGTATTAGCAATAATTCCAGTACCATTGTGAATGTAATCACCTACTAATGTTACCTTACTTGGATCTGTACCATTTTTCTCTACCTTGTAGAGATTAAATTTTACACC
>DJPV01000030.1 GCA_002437435.1 Lachnospiraceae bacterium UBA6403
GGCGTAGAAGAAATGGGATATGCCAAGGGCGAAGCTGCTGGAATAGCAAAGGGCGAAATAATAGGCGAAGCACGAGGAAAATCGGAAGTTATCCTGAAAATGCATAAGAAAGGCTATTCCTTAGAGCAGATCATGGATGTAACCGATATGAGTGAAGCTGAAATTAAGGCAATCATAGGATAAAGACATAGGCAGAACAGGTAACATGTATATTTTAGTAGAAAATCCAGATATGGCAGAAATGCTGTATCTGGATTTTTGGTTGAAATGTAAGCTGATATAAAAAAGAGAAAATACAGGCTAAGAGTTTCAGCAAAATTTCCATGCATAGAGTTGCAAAGCAGGACATATAAATAATGGTATAGAGATTGACAAGGGTAAAGATAGAGCCGAAAAAAGACATTGTGAAGGGAGCGGTGAAATGAGAGGACAAAGATGGCTGCGTATTCTGGCAGGGGTGTTGACTGTGGTAGTTGGGCTGAGTTTGTTTGCCGGATGCAGTTTTTATAAGGTGAAAGAAGATGGTGAAGCGCTGACTTATGATATCTGTGACGACACCATGCTGCCGGAGGAGCTGTTAAGCGTCATTAACAGCAAGAAAGAAGAACCGTTTAATCTGACATATTCAAACAACACTTACACATATATCGTGATCTGCAGCGGCAGGCAGAACCGGGATGATGTTGGCGTGGTTGTAGATAAGATGTATATGGATGAAAATGCTATTTACATCGAATCGGTTCTCAGACAGACGGCGACGCCATCGGACGCAGTAGGTAAGGATACGGTATCGTATCCATATATAGTTCTTCGGATCGCACGGACAACAACACCGGTTGTATTTAAAAATTAGAAAATAGTATGGGGGTATCATATGGAACTTGTAAAAAATAAACTCAGTACAACGATTTTAAAGACTTCTAAGTATTCGCAGTTTACGATCAATGATGATTTTAATGTACCAGATGCAAAAGACGACATGGAACGAATCATTGCAAGTACGGGAAATGTCCTTTTAGATGATGTAGAGACATTGGAAAATAAGGTGCGGGTATCAGGAACAGTTGTATTTAAAGTCCTGTATCAGACAGTCGGTGAAGATGTCCGGTTTGAAACCTATGAGGGCGATGTTCCATTTGAGGAATCCGTCAATATGGATGGCATACTTGCCGGTGATAAGGTCGATGTCAGCTGCGTGCTGGAAGATCTGTACATAACCATGATCAATTCAAGAAAATTTGAAGTCCGCGGACTGGTTGGCATGAAGCTGTGGGCTATGGATTCCGTAGAACTGTCCGGGGCAACCGGACTGTTAAATGGATCGGGAATTGAATGCAGGAATGAGCAGATTCCATTTACAAATAATGTGGCATCTGTAAAAGATATATTGAAGGTAAAAGAAGATTTCGAGATCGCTGCCAATAAACCAAACATCGGTCGGGTGCTTTGGAGCCGGGTGTCCTTCTATGGCATCGAGACAAAGGTTGTAGATGGGGGAATAAATATTAAAGGACAGATGGACCTGTTTGTAATCTATCTGGCGGAGGAGCCCGGCGTGCCGATGCAGTATCTGAATGAGAGCCGGGAATTTGAAGGCATGATCCCATGTGAAGAAGCAAATGAAGGCATGATCCTGGATGACCGCATTACGATGGGAAAAGGAGAAGTCAGTGTGCGTGCAGACAATGACGGAGAAGACCGCATGCTTCAGGTTGAATATAATCTCCATACAGATATGAAGATTTACGAGGATATGGAGCTTTCTATCATTGGGGATATGTTCTCCCCATCGGCAAATGTAGAAACGATCTGTGAACGGTTCCCATTTGAGAATCTCCAGATAAAAAATAATGCCAAGACAAAGGTTGTACATAAAGAGCGGATCAAGAGCAGCTTCCCGAAGATCCTGCAGATCGTATATGCAGCCGGAACGGTTGAGATCGATGAGGTAAAAGCAGGAGAGGACAGCATTGATATATCAGGTGCGGTAAAAGCCGAGATCCTCTATGTATCAGCGGAGGATAATAAGCCGTTACAGCAGATCGAAACAGCGATACCATTCAATTATCAGGTGGAATCTGTACCATTTGTCAATCAGGATTCAATCCGCATCAATCCATCCGTTGATCAGATTACAGCCCAAATGCTGAATTCCGATGAGGTGGAGATCAAGGCTGTGATCAATATGAATGTTACGGTATTTGCACCGGGTTCTGTGGACGTCATTACCGATATGAATATCCTGCCGATCGACTGGAATAAGAAAGCTGCCATGCCGGGAATGGTTGGTTATGTCGTAAAAGAAGGAGACAGTATCTGGTCGATCGCAAAAGAATATTTCTCCAGTCTGGATTCCATCCGAACCATCAACCATCTGGAAAACGATGAGGTAACACCGGGTGAGAAACTATTAATTGTAAAATGTTAGCAATATAAAAACCCCCGCCCGTCTTCGGCACGATAGTGGGTAGTGTTTCAACTCGTTGCACTTTCTATTCGCTTCATGCACCTATTTGTCAGCAGTCGCCAAAACTCGCCTTTTCAGGCTCAAACATGGGCTTGGTGCTGACAGTTAGCATGAATCTCATAACGAAAGTTCCACTGATGTTGAAAACACTACCCACCATCGTGCCGAAGACGGGCGGGGTTTTTATATGTAACAGTAGTATTATTTGCCTGTACCCGGATTTACAGAGGATATATACAGGGTATATTGTCCCTTGTTGCTGGTCAGGTAATAGGTCTTGCCAGCTTCACAGTTATAACTGATACAGAAATCAAATCTGTTTTCTGTTAACTTATGAAGTGTATTATCATTGGATGCGAGCTGGGTCATATTTTCATCATACAGGTATCCGCGAGGATCGTAAGGAAATTCGGAAACAGAGTAGAAATAATAGGTTCCGGTCTTGGTTGGAACGAATTTGTATCGTTGACCAGTGATGGTCTCTACTGCTTTTCCTTCCGTGACAGCAGCAGTCTTACTCTTAATTGTAGCTGTTAGGGAGGTTGTCTGGCTGGTTACAGTTGCATGTATAACTGCAATTTCGTCATAGTTATCCGATGATGAAACAAGATCGTAGGTTCCCGGTGACAGAAATACATGGTCACGAAGTCCCAGGGAATCGGAATTTTCTGTATCTGTCCATTTACCCAGCCGGTTCATGTCATAGCCGCTCTTGTCCGGACGGATCGTTATTTTTCGTGTATCTGACACAAGCGTCTTATCCGTTACACTGTGTGTAAATGTCTGTGAATACAGGTATGTACGATCATCTCCGGTGCATAACTCTATATCATATGTTCCGGGCAGAATGGAAACATAATATTTACCATCTTTGTCGTTGTTTGAGTAAGCGTCTCCGCTTACCATGTATGCATATCCGGTGTCAACATTATAAAAAGTGATAAATGTCAATCCGTCGTAGTAGGTCATAATGGAACCGTCTTTGGATTTGACATAACCGGATACCGATATTTTCCTTACTATATGGATCGGACAAATTATCGTTGTACTGATCTGTGGATTCTTTGCATCTGATACTTTTACACGGATATTGTAAGTCCCTTCTTTGGTCAGATTTCCATAGACAAGGCCATTGTTTTTATCTATAAATAATTCGTATTGGTTATCAACCAGTGCATATGTATATGTACCGGAACCTCCGCACGAATAATATATATTACATGAAACCTGTGTCTCTGTCGTTGTACTGGAGTTAGGAATCGTATAATAGTTTTTCTTTTCGTTGTAGGATGCTATGATCACAGAATCACTGTAGATGTTCCAGGTGATCTTCATGGTAGTTACACAGCCTTTTTCATCTGTTGCGATAACTGTTGATACCGTTGTTCCGGTTTGGGTCGGAGTTCCGGTAAAGTAAATCGTGTTATAATTGGTGGTATTATCTTTTGTGTAGGTAATACCTGCAGGCAGATTCGTTACTGTATAATTATAGTAACCATAGCCAAATTTGAATTGCATCTTTTTCCCGATCGGGACATTCTGCTTACAATTATATGCCTCAGAAAGTGTCACGTTATAAGCACCAAAAGAGCTGCTTGTTTCAGTTGTTGCTGTTCCGGTTCCATACAGACCGGTGACAGTGATCCTGACATTCATATTGAAATCCAACAGAGGCTTTTTGCTGAATTTGAGGATATATGTTTTATTGTCAGTTGTTGTTATACTTTCGATCTGAACATTGACCGGAAATGTTCCATTTAAGACAGTTCCTGCTTTCGCAGAGAAATTGGATGCAGACAGCTTCTGTGCAGATGACAATACCACCTTTGCTGTCTGTGGATCAGGCATGGATACAGAAGCTATCTTTGTCGGATTTACTACGGTTACCTTGCAGCCAGACTTTTTGCCGGAGCCATCGGCTGCCGTCGCTGTGATAGTTGCTGTTCCGGTCTTTATTCCGGTGATCTTTCCGGATGCGTTGACTTTCACAACACTTGGCTTTGAGCTTTTCCAGATCAGTTTTTTATTGCTTGGCTTTGCAGGTGTGATCTTCGCTTTGAGTGTTGAGTTTTTTCCTTTAACCAGTAGCAGGCTGGTTTTATTCAGCTTTACTTTTGTCATCGGTTTGCCTACAGTAACATGGATAACCTTTTTGACCTTTGGATTTGATTTCAGGGAAACGGTGATATTTGCCTTTCCCTTTTTGAGTGCTTTCAGTTTTCCATTCTTTGTTACCGTTACAACTTTCTTGTTACTTGTGGTATATTTCAGTTTCTTTTTTGAGACATTTGTTTTGATGGTAAATGTCTTTCCCTTTTTAAGCGTAAGAGTATT
>DJPV01000039.1 GCA_002437435.1 Lachnospiraceae bacterium UBA6403
AATGATAAGGAGTGCCGGCAATGCTTATCAGTTGTTATTAGAAAAGAATATCACTTTAAAAAGTCTTGAATATCACTATAATGATGATATTTGAGACTTTTTGTGTAAATAATAATTGCTTTTTTTATGATGGAGAGATTAAAATGTAGGCATATAGATTTATATACAAAAACATAAAGAGGGAGATTATTATGCAGGGTGAAAAATTTACATTAATGCAATATAATATCAGTGCAATTTTAGGACTCATTGAAGCTGGAAGTTTTGTTATTCCAGAAATACAGAGACCGTTTGTGTGGAAAAAATCCCAAGTTAGAGATTTGATTGATTCTCTTTATAATGGATATCCTACAGGATATATAATTACTTGGAAAAATCCGGATGTGCATACAAAAGATGGCTCAATAGCGAGTGGAAAACATGTGTTAATTGATGGACAACAGAGGATTACTGCATTAATGGCTGCTGTTTCTGGACTGGAAGTGTTAGATGAGGATTTTAATAGAGAGCGTATAAAGATTGCATTTAATCCACTTGCTCAAGAGGTTGATAAAAGATTTGCAGTGCAGGATGCATCACATCTTAAGGATAAAAAGTGGATTCCGGATATAGCTGAGTTATTTGATAATGATTTTGATCCATTTGATTTTTCTGAAAAGTACTGTGAAGACAATCCGGGGGTTCGAGAAAAAGAGATTCATAGTGCAATAATGAATTTAAAAGGTATTGCAAATAGGCAAATAGGAGTTATTGAATTAAGTCATACATTGGGAATTGATGAGGTTACAGAAATATTTATTCGAATCAACTCAAAGGGTACTGCATTAAGTCAATCGGATTTTGTTATGTCTAAAATGGCATCGGATACAATTCATGGAGGAAATACTTTACGTAAAGTTGTAGATTACTTTTGTCATTTAGCCGTTAAACCTGATTTTTACCCACAAATGATAAAGGATATTGAGTTTGAAAAGACGGAATATGCGTCTAAGATTAAATGGTTAGAAAAAGACAATGAAGATATATATGATCCTGATTATAATGATATGCTTCGTGTTGCATTTATGTGTAGTTTTGACAGAGCAAAACTTGCAGATTTAGTTAGTTTGCTTTCTGGACGGGATTTTGAGACCCGCGAATTTAAGGATGAAATAATAGAAGATTCATATAATAAATTGAGTGAAGGAATAAAGCTTTTTATTAATGAGCATAATTTCAAACAATTTGTATTAGCCATTAAAGGTGCAGGGTATAAATCAAGTAAACAGCTTAATTCGCAGATGACACTCGATTTTGCATACATGCTCTATTTGAAATTATCAAAAGAATCGACTATCCCTCATGATCAGGTAAAACACCATGTACAGAAATGGTTTGTACTATCTACATTGACAGGAAGATACGTTGGTTCTCCTGAATCAGTCATGAGTAGGGATATAAGACTTATTAATGAAAAAGGGTTTATAAATTTCTTTAAGGAAGTAGAAGCTTCAGTTTTATCAGATACATTTTGGAATATTACACTGCCACAAAATCTTGAGACAACGTCAACAAATAGCCCTGCGTTTAATACTTTTCTTGCGGCACAAATTAATCTTAACTGCAATTCATTATTTATGCATGGAACAATGATATCTGATTTAATTAACATATCGGGAGATGTACATCATATTTTCCCCAAAGCATATCTAAAAAATAATGGTGTGGATACGAAGGGGAGATATAATCAAGTTGCAAACTTTACATATCTTGATACGCAAGTAAATAAAGCAATAAAAGATGATGCACCTAATGTATATTTTGGAAAAGTAATTGAACAATGCAAAAATAAAAGTATAGCATTTGGCAATATAGCAGATAGAGAGGTTTTAGTGAAGAATCTTGAGGAGAACGCTATACCAGAGGATGTTGTAGAAATGACTGTCGAGAGTTATGATATTTTTTTAGAAAAAAGAAGAAAATTAATGGCAAAGTTAGTTGAAAAATATTATAAGAAACTGTAGATTCGTCTACAAAGGACTTTGATTATATTTGATATAATATTTATTGTATTAACAAATTAATTATTTAACTTGAACAGGATGCATTTTTATGATATCATCATCATACGATATAAGTGTGGCAAGTCACATTTCTGGGCTGGTCGGAAGACCCAGGTCCAACCTAATTAGGCGGGGAAACTCCCCGCCATTTTTTATACGGAGGTGGAATGAGGGAGTTAAGTATTTTTGTTGATGAATCTGGAGATTTTGGAAGTTTTGAGTCACATGCACCGTATTATATAGTGATGATGGTATTACATGATCAAAGGGTAAATATAAGTGAAAATATTAGAAAATTGAATGAATCATTAGGATATCTGGGATATGCAGATGAACAAGCGATTCATACAGAGCCGTTGATCAGACGCGAGACGCCTTATCGGGAATATGCACCAAATGAAAGACGTGCCATCTTTTCAAAATTATATTATTTTACATTAAATTGTGATATACAATATAAATCATTTGTGTTTAAAAAAGATGAATATAAAGATATTTTTAAATTAGAAGCAAAAATGGCAAAAGAAATATCATTGTTTATTCGAGAAAATCTTTCTTATTTTCAAAGCTTTGATAAGGTGATTTTGTATTATGATAATGGACAACATGAATTAAATAGAATTTTAAATACAGTACTTGCAACAGAACTTACGGATTATGATGTTAGAAGAGTGCAACCCAATGATTATAAACTTTTCCAAGTTGCTGATTTGATATGTACCTTGGAACTTTTGGAACAAAAAATTAAGAATGCACAAATGACTAGATCAGAAACCTTAATATTTCATAGTAAAAGAGATTTAAATAAGGATTTTCTAAAAGGAATACATAAAAAACAATTTTTATAATTATAGTGTTTTTAAATATAGAATAATATATGAAATAAATTGCAACAGCTCTATGTTAAAAATAATAATGTATATTTAGATAAAGAAAAGAACAGGTGGAAAAATTTTCTGCCTGTTCTTTTCTTTTAGAACGATATATGTTTAAATAATGCAACTGCACATAATACAATGGCAAGGGGTACATAGAGGTAACGTCCGATGGAATACCAGAGTGTGCCACGATTCTTTTTGCTGCCACAGTTGACAGCTTCGAGCAGTTCATCCTTCTTCATGACATAGAACCATGAGACAGCACCGATGGTTGCGCCGATCGGGATAATGTAGATAGAAACAATATCCATCCAAGGTCCCCATTTGGAGATAGTCTCCATACCGATGCCACAGCCAAGACATAACACACCGATGATGATCAGAACTGCGGTACGGCTAAGCTTCGGAAACTGGTGTAAGAGAGATTCGGCAACCGCTTCAAACATATTCTGAAGGGAACTTACACCGGCGAAGATCATTGCTATATACAGGATGATCGCAAATAACCGTCCAAGCGGAATGTTCTGTAAGATGGTTGGCAGGGTAACAAAGAGAAGACTTGGACCTGCACCGACATCAACGCCATAAGAGAAGCATGCCGGGATAATGACCAGTGCTGCGACAACAGCGGCGATTGTATCAAAGATAGCGGTATGTCTTGCAACTCCGACAACATCTTCATCCTTTGACAGATAAGCTCCGTAGACAACCATGCCGCTTCCTGTGACTGACAGGGAGAAGAATGCCTGTCCCATTGCCCAGATCCAGATCATAGGATCAGCAAGCTTCGACCAGTCCGGTGTGAACATGAACTTATATCCTTCTGCTGTGCCCGGAAGCATGGCAACACGGACTGCAAGGATCAGGAAAATGATGAAGAATAACGGCATCATGATCTTATTTGTCTTTTCTATACTATGTGCTCCGAAGAACAGAGTCAGAAGCGTTCCGGCTACCACGATAATATGAAGCGGGATTACGGAGAACGGTTTGGATGAAAATGAATCAAACCAGACTGCTGTATCTTCATGCATTAAAGTTCCGATCAGAGAATCGAGGAAGGCTTTTAAAATATAGGAAACGATGATCGCATAACCGATCGCGATACATAAGGAGCCTGCAAGTGGAAGCCAGCCAAGCAGTCCGCCGACAGTACCGGCTTTTTTACCTCTTGTTTCCCATGCATGTTTATAAGCACCAAGTGTTCCTGTGCCGGCTTTTCGTCCAATCGCAAATTCAGTAGGAAGCGCAACATAGCTGAATATAAAGATAAAGAGCAGGTAGATCAGCAGAAATGCGCCGCCACCATTACTTCCCATTTTATTCGGAAATCCCCAGACATTTGCCATACCAACGGCAGAACCAACAGAAGCCAGAATGAACCCCCATCTGCTTCCAAAACTTTTCGTATTTTTATTACTCATAAGCAAACCCTATCTCAGTTGAATAACTGCTTTCTATATATTAGTCATACTGTTCCAGTTTAAAGGTTTACAGTCGAAAAAGCAACAAAAATATTATTCACCTATTGACACGGTAGGCGAATAGGAATATTATCTTTGTAGCATAATTTGGAAAGAGGGAGAAATACTATGGTCATCTCGTCAAAAGGACGGTATGCACTACGCGTTATGGTTTATCTGGCGGTAAATCATGATGGCAGTTTTATACCATTGAAAGAAATATCACAACACGAAGAACTGTCGCAGAAGTATCTGGAAAGCATTACACGAATGCTGTCAAAAGCACATTTGATCGAAGCGGCAAGCGGACATGGAGGTGGCTATCGTCTGACCAGAGAACCGGAGGAATACAGCGTGGGAGAGATCCTGAAGCTGACCGAAGGAACCCTTGCACCGGTATCCTGCCTGAAAGATGATTCGGCACCATGTGACCGGTCAGAATTGTGTTATACATTACCGATCTGGCAGGGACTTGCCGATCTGATCAATAATTATTTTGATAATATGACACTTGCCGATGTGGCAGGAAAAGCTGAGCAAACAATGAAAGAATAGACGAATATACAGGAGGCACGAATATGTCAGAGAAACAGTTATTAAATGTAAAGAATTTGTATGTAGATGTAGAGGAGAAGCAGATCCTTCACGGTGTGGATCTGTCGATCGGAAAAGGAGAGACACACGTTCTCATGGGACCAAACGGAACAGGTAAATCAACACTGGGATATGCGATAATGGGTAACCCAAGATATACCATAAAGAGCGGTGAGATCTGGTTCCAAGGTAAAAACATTACAGAAGAGCCGGTCAATGAACGTGCAAAAGCAGGAATCTTCTTATCATTCCAGAATCCATTAGAGGTTCCGGGCGTTACCTTAAGTTCATTTATCAGAAATGCATTGGAGCAGAAGACAGGAAAGAGACAGCGTTTATACGATTTCAAGAAAGAACTGGAGCGTACAATGGAGATCCTTCAGATGGATCCATCCTATGCAGAACGTGATCTGAATGTCGGATTTTCCGGTGGTGAGAAAAAGAAGGCAGAGATCTTACAGCTTCTGATGCTGAAGCCTTCACTTGCAATCCTTGATGAGACAGATTCCGGTCTTGATGTTGATGCAGTAAGAACGGTATCTGCCGGTATTGAAGAATACCAGAAGAACTGCAAGGGCAGCCTTCTGATCATTACCCACAGCACGAAGATCTTAGAGTCCTTATCTGTTGATTATACTCACGTTATGGTAGAAGGTAAGATCATACAGACCGGTGATGCATCTCTGGTAGAGGAGATCAACCAGAATGGATTTGCAAAATACGAGAAAACAGAGCAGAATCAGTAGCCTTTGAAAGGAGCATCCGATAGATATGAAAGAAAAAACATATGTAGAAGACATAGACAGAAATATATATGACTTCAAAGATGATGAAAAAGATGCTTATAAGATCAAGGCAGGACTGACGCCTGAGATCGTTGAGCAGCTTTCGAAAGAAAAACATGATCCGGCATGGATGCAGACCTTCCGTCTGGAATCCCTGCAGATCTATAATAATATGGAAGTACCGGACTGGGGACCATCGATCGAAGGTCTGAATATGGACAACATCGTAACCTATGTCAGACCAAATACAAATATGAAAGCAAAATGGTCTGATGTGCCGGAAGATATCAAGAATACATTTGAACGACTGGGTATCCCACAGGCGGAGAGAAAATCTCTCGCGGGTGTCGGAGCACAGTATGATTCTGAACTGGTATATCACAATGTCCGTCAGGAAGTAGCTGAAAAGGGTGTTGTATATACCGATATGGAGAGTGCATTAAATGGCGAATACGCAGATATGGTAAGAAAACATTTCATGAAGCTGGTTCGCCCGAATGACCACAAGTTTGCAGCCCTTCATGGTGCTGTATGGTCAGGCGGTTCCTTTGTATATGTACCAAAGGGCGTATCCGTAGAGATTCCGTTGCAGTCTTATTTCCGTCTGAATGCACCGGGAGCCGGACAGTTTGAACATACACTTATCATAGTCGATGAAGGTGCGGATCTTCATTTCATCGAGGGCTGTTCTGCACCAAAATATAACGTGGCAAATCTCCATGCCGGATGCGTGGAATTATTTGTCGGTAAGAATGCAAAACTTCGTTATTCTACGATCGAGAACTGGTCAAAGAATATGTATAATCTGAATACAAAACGCGCAGTTGTAGAAGAGGGAGGAACGATCGAATGGGTTTCCGGTTCTTTCGGATCACACGTATCCTATCTGTATCCAATGAGTATCCTGAAAGGAAAGGGTGCGAAGATGGAATTTACCGGTATCACATTTGCCGGAAAAGGACAAAATCTGGATACCGGAGCAAAGGTTGTTCACAGCGCACCGGATACCAGTTCTTACATTAATACAAGATCTATTTCAAAGGATGGCGGTATCAGTACCTTCCGTTCTTCCGTTGTAGTAGCAAAGGAAGCAGAGAATGCCAAGGCGGCAGTATCCTGTCAGTCACTGATGCTGGATTCCATTTCAAGATCCGATACGATCCCTGCGATGGACATCCGTACCAGAAAGGCAAATGTAGGACATGAGGCACAGATCGGCAGTATCAGTGATGATGCAGTATTTTATCTGATGTCCCGTGGTATGAGCGAGGAAGATGCCAGAGCTTGTATCGTCAGTGGATTTGCGGATAACGTATCAAAGGAACTTCCACTGGAATATGCTTTGGAGATGAACAATTTGATCCGTCTGGAAATGAAGGGCAGTATAGGTTAGGAGGAAATGAGCAATGGACAAGAATACAATCAATATTAATAAACTTCCATCCAAGACATGGTACTGGCTTCATATGAATGACACAAAGGTTTCATGGAATCCTGATATAGCACCATGTAAGGTGACGGTAGAGGAAACATTTGAAGATAAAGAGACAAACAGCCTGATATCCAGCGCTGCAATAACGGAGTTTGAGGCTGTTGAGAGTGGAGCAGGCAGAGAGGCTGATCCGATCTTTGCAGATGCAAAGACAGAAAAAACAGTCCTGACTGCTTCAGACAAAGGCGCAAAGGCAACGATCCGTCTGGCTGTTGATGGAACGACAGCAGAGTCCGCTGCGGGTGCATGTTATCTGACAGCGGAAGAGGGCACGGATACGACCGTGATCGAGACATTTACAAAGAAGAGTGAGCAGGCAGGTTCACTTGCATACCGTACGATGATACAGGCAAAGAAGGACAGCTATGTCCGTCTGGTACAGGTATTTATGCAGGACGAAGGACAGACCCTGTTAAATGATATCGGATGCGTCTGTGATGAAAATGCAAAGTTCGATATCCTTCAGATCTTTATCGGAGAAGGAGATTTATATAACGGAATCCGTACAGATCTTAAGGGTGCAGGCGCAGATACTCAGGTTGAGATCGGTTACCTCGGACAGAAGAAACAGAAGATCGATGTGAACCTGATCGTAAATCATTTTGGTAAGAAGACAAAATGTGAGATTCAGGTAGACGGAACTTTAAAGGATGCAGCAGAGAAAGTGTTCCGCGGAACAATTGATTTCAAAAACGGCGCATCCGGATCCACAGGTGCAGAGACAGAAAATGTACTCCTGCTTGGTGATGATGTTATCAATAAGACGATTCCGATCATTCTCTGTGCAGAGGAGGATGTAGAAGGTTCTCACGGTGCAACGATTGGTGAACTGGATGAGGAAACATTATTCTATTTTGAATCAAGAGGCATCGACAAGGAGACCGCGGAGGATATCATGACCCGTGGCAAGTTCGAGATGTTATATCGTCACATAGGAGATGAGCAGACACAGAAGCTGGTAGAAGTACAGCTTGCGGAGGTAATGGCAGATGACAGAGAAGAATTATAAAGAGGATTTTCCATTATTACAGACAAATAAAACCATTTATATAGACAATGCGGCTACAGCACAGAAGCCGGCCGTTGTAATTGAAGCAGAGAAGCGTTTTTATGAAGAAAGCAATGCGAATCCGCTTCGTGGCTTCTATCCGCTGAGTCTTGCAGCAACAGAAGCATATGAGGATGCCAGAAAAGTTGTGCGTGATTTTATTCATGCGGATTCTGAAAAAGAGATTATCTTTACAAGGAATACAACAGAGAGTCTGAACCTTGTTGCATACAGCTATGCATGCAGTCATTTGCAATCAGGAGATGAGATCGCAGTCAGCATCATGGAACATCACAGCAACATTCTCCCATGGCAGATGGCAGCAAGAATGACAGGTGCAACTGTCCGGTATCTGAACTGTGAAAAGGACGGGGCTTTGACAGATGAGACACTTGCAGCAGGAATCAATGAGAAGACAAAGCTTGTAGCGATCGGACAAGTATCCAATGTTCTCGGTTGTGTGAATCCGATCAAGAAGATCGCAAAGCTTGCACATGCAGTTGGCGCAGTCATTGTAGTAGATGCAGCACAGAGCGCACCGCATATGCCGATTGATGTCAAAGATCTGGATGCAGATTTCCTTGCATTTTCCGGTCACAAATTGATGGGACCGATGGGGATAGGTGTGTTATATGGAAAAGAAGCATTACTGGAAGAGATGCCACCATTTATGACAGGTGGAGAGATGATCCAGTCGGTAACGACAGAAGGAGCGGTATGGGCTGAACTTCCACATAAGTTCGAGGCCGGAACCGTAAATGCAGCCGGAGCAGCCGGACTTGCAGCCGCAATTTCGTATATTAATAAGATCGGTTTAGAGACAATCGAGCAGAGAGAACTGGAACTGACCAGACATGCGATGGAAGGACTAGCAAAAATCCCTCATGTTCATGTGATCGGATCGGAAGATCCTGCAAACCATACCGGTATTGTGGCATTTACGATCGACAACGTACATCCACATGATGTCAGTGAGATCATGGCAGCAGATGGTATCGATGTTCGTGCCGGCCACCATTGCGCACAGCCATTACTTACTTATCTGAAGGTGTATAATACAACAAGAGCCAGCTTTATGTTCTACAATACGATAGAAGAAGTCGATGCATTTGTAGATAGTGTTGCAAATGTCAGAAGGAGAATGGGATATGGAGAATAGAAGTTTTTATAATGAGATCCTGACGGAACACAATATCCGGCCGGAATTCAAACATGATCTTCCGGATGCGAACATCGTACTGGAAGGTGTAAACCCGAACTGTGGAGATGATATCTGGTTGAAGTTAAAGGTAGAAAACGGAATCATCGAAGACGGAGCATTTGTCGGAGATGGTTGTGCGATTTCACAGGCATCCGCTGATATCATGCTTGGCATGATCGTCGGAAAGACCGAAGAAGAAGCCTTAAAACTTGGAAAGCTTTTCCTAAAGATGATACAGGGCGAAGCGACTGACGAGGAGATCGATGAACTGGAAGAAGCATCCGCCTTAAAAGACATTTCCCATATGCCCGCCCGTGTAAAATGCGCGGTTCTTGGCTGGCACACCCTGGAGGAAGCATTAAAGAAATAAACGAAAAACAGCTACTGTCACATGTCAGACAACATAGATAGTAGCTGTTTTTAAGTTCTCAGTTATTCACATCGGTTCTTAGCGATAATGAAATGTATTTATTATTGAGAAATAGAAACAAAAATGGAAGAGGGTATTACTATTATGAAGTAAGCCTGCCTGAGCGCTGGTACTTAGGCTGCGTATTTTGCAGCCTTATGTACCACTGCGTCGAAGGTAGAGTGAAAACGTCTTACGTAATAATAGGTAATACCCTCTTCCATTTTTGAGCACAGTTTATAATACTTTCGAAAGGAAATCCTTCAGTCGAGGATTCTTCGGATTGCCAAAGAATTCTTCCGGCGTACCGGTTTCAAGAATCTGTCCCTCATCAATAAAGAGGACTTTATTGGCAACCTCCTTTGCAAATCCCATTTCATGAGTAACCACGATCATGGTCATTCCTTCTTTTGCAAGATCCTTCATCAGATCGAGAACTTCTCCAACCATTTCAGGATCAAGAGCAGAAGTCGGTTCATCAAATAAGATCACATCCGGATTCATAGCAAGTGCACGGATAATGGCAACTCGCTGTTTCTGACCACCGGATAAAGTAGAAGGATATACATCTGCTTTATCTTCCAGACCGATTCGTTTCAGAAGTTCTTCTGCCTTTGCTCTTGCCTCGGCAACGATCTGAGATTTACTTGTTGTGATCTCTATTTTCTCCTGCTTTTCTTTGCGGAACAGGTTCGTAAACGGAAGCATGCGATTGTGACGCTTCGCTTTTTTCAGATCCTGACAACGCACCAGTACAGGAGCGAGCATGATATTCTGAATAACAGTTTTGTTATTATACAGATTGAAATGCTGGAATACCATTCCCATGTGGCGACGGTGGATGTTGATATCAACCTTTGGGTCTGCAATATCGACACCATTGAAGATGATCTGACCGCCGGTCGGGTCTTCCATACAATTTAAACAGCGAAGAAATGTACTTTTACCAGAACCTGAAGGACCGATTACAACCATTATATCGCCTTTATCGATTGTGACATTGATGCCTCGTAAAACTTCATTGTCACCAAAGTGTTTTTCAAGATTAATGACGTCTATCACTCTTTCTCAGGCTCCTTTCCATTATTTTGATACCAAGACTGATCAGGAGCACCATCACAATATAGATCAGTGCCATAACCAGATATGGGATCATGAATTCGTAGCTGTTACTTCCGATATAGTTAAATGCTACATACAGATCAGTAGCACCGACAAAACTTACAACAGATGTTTCCTTAATCAGAGATATAAATTCATTTCCCAGAGTAGGCAGGATATTTTTAACTGCCTGAGGAATCACGATCTTACGCATGGTCGTTGCAAAGCTAAGTCCCATGGCACGTCCACCTTCCATCTGACCGGGATCTACAGACATGATACCACCACGCATGATCTCAGAAATATAAGCACCACTGTTTAAACCAAATACAAGCATGGATACCTGAACACCGCTCATATGTCCGCCAACTAAAGGAAGGAGAACATAATAGAAGAGCAGCAGCTGGACTACCATAGGAGTTCCACGGAAGAAACCTACATAGACGCTGCAGATCGCATCCAGAACCCGTGGCAGGCGTTTATATTTCGGGATAACACGGACGGTAGCGATCAGGGTTCCGATCAGGATACCAAGTACCAGACCGACAACAGCGATCAGTACTGTATGGCGTAATCCTTCCAGAACCTTGACATAGCCTCTGTTATCAATGAATATTTCTATGAATTTTTGTATTTTATTTGAAATGTCTCCCATGAAATATCCTTTCGACTATTTATCACCAGTATTTATCTTACTGCATAGAGTTTAATGCTTTTGTAATAGCTTCAGCAGGAGCTGAATCGATGATAACGTAATTTAAGTTTCCGTTTAATAAATCCTGAACTGCAAGTGAACCGTTCTTGTAACCTGTAGATGTCATCTTAAGACCGGCAAATCCCCAGTCATCATCACCTTCGCAGTAGAACTGTCCGGTTGTACCTGTCTGGAAACCGATCTTGCTGCTTGAATCCTTAGCGTTAAGGATTGCATTTACATCATCAGCAGTCTTGCAGTCATCAAATTCTGTGTTGTCAGATGGAACGATCAGTTTCTGGGAAGCCTTGTAGTAAGGGTCTGAGAAAGCTACATATTCTTCACGGTCCGGTTTGATTGTAAGACCAGCCATAGCGATATCACATTTCTGCTGACCAACGGAGAGACATACAGCATCGAAATCCATATTCTGGATAACCAGTTCCTTACCAAGTTTGTCAGCAAGTGCCTTAGCGATCTCCATATCAATTCCGTAGTAGTTCTCACCCTTTGTATACTCAAATGGTTCGAATGCAGCGTTTGTTGCTACAACTAACTGATCCTTGCTTGAATCCAATGTAGCTGATTCAACAGCAACAGGCTCTCCGTCACCGAAGTAGTGGTTGCAGATCTCTTCAAATGTACCATCTGAATTCATATCTGCGATAAACGTATTAACTTCTTTTAATAAGTCAGGCTGTGTTTTGTCAACACCAAAAGCGTATTCCTCATCTGTGAGGTCGATCTCGATAACTTTGGCTGTCTTCTTGTCAGAAGATTTGCTGTCATCATTTTTGCTTCCACATGCTGTTAATGCAGTCATAGCCAGAGCTGCAGACATAGTAATTGCTAAAAATTTTTTAAGTTTCATTTTTCATTACTTCCTTTCATTCTTTTCTGAATAAATATACCATTGTGTTTGGGAAAATGCAATTTATATATGCAAAAAAAGCTGGAAATTACAGGTTTTATGCAGGTTTTATAAATGTTTTTCATATTTCCCGCCAATATGCATACCTTCTTTTACCACAATGAAGGCATGTTCGTCGATGTTTTTCAGCCCGCGGCGGAGATGAACACATTCATATTTGGATAGGATTGTAACGATCATATAGGTTGTTTCTTCGGTGTAACCACCACGTGCTTCCCACCAGGTCGCATCTCGATGAAATTCATTTACGATATAATCAAGGATTGCTTCCGGTTCTTCTTTCGTGTAAATCACAACTTCGGTATTGATGTTCTGTGTGTGTGCTTTGTCAGTCATCAGTGTGCTGACCGCTGAATAGATAATACTGTATACGGCTGTCGGAATACCAAAAAGGATCGCACAGATACCGTAGACAACAGCGTTGACTGTCAGAGAGACTTTTCCCACGCTGAAGTTTTTGTATTTCTTTGTAAAGAACATGCCGACGATATCCATGCCGCCACTGGAACCACCGGAGCGTAAGGAGATACCGATGCCTGTACCCGCAAGAAGTCCACCCATGATGCTGGCAGTCAGGCTGTCATTTACCAGTGGGGTCGTCGGAATCGGAAATACACTTAAAAATATCGTCTGACTGATCAGACACACCAGTGTCCGTCTGAAGAAACTCTTTCCGATCGAGATATAAGCAATGATAAATAAAGGTACATTTAAAATAAAGTTAATGATACCTGCGATATCCGTTCCTGATGCGAGTGATGGAAATACCTGAATCAGTAAGGTTCGTATGATCTGACTGATACCAAGGACACCGCCATTATACAGACTGGCGGGAACGATAAAAAAGTTGATTCCGGCAGCAAATAAAACCATGCCGCCGATTGCAGCAGCATTTCTCTGCCAGAGTGTTTTGTCTTTAAGATTCATATGCATGCCCTCCCTTATTAATGATTGCGTAGTTTGTGTAGATTATAAGCTTTAACCGGTTGACATTACCAATACAGGAACGCTTTTATAATTATTTATATGTAGAGTATAAAATATTTCCGGCAAAAAAGCATCTAAAATATAAGGAAGATCTGATCATAAATTGCAGAATTACGGGTTGTGGGGCGGAAATGAATGCAGTACAATAGTTCAGACAGAAAATATGCGTTAAGAGGGTCAGATAAATGAAGAAGATTTTATATTTTATAAAAAGCGAAACGGTTTTATCAATAGCGATCATGCTGGCAGTAGTATCAGCTTTTTTTGTAGTCCCTGATCGGGAATATATTTCATATATTGATTTCCGGACATTGGCGATCCTGTTCTGCCTTATGGGAATTGTCACGGGATTGAGGAATATTGGTGTGTTTGATAAATTGGCAGAACGGCTGTTAGTAAAGGTGCATGGGATCGGGGGAGTAACGGTGATCCTTGTATGCCTGTGTTTCTTTATGTCGATGTTTATAACAAATGATGTATCACTAATTACATTTGTGCCGTTTACAATTATTTTAATGAAGAAACTGAACCCGGATGCCGATGGCAGATGGATGTTAAAAGTAATTGTCATGCAGACGATCGCAGCAAACCTTGGCAGTATGCTGACACCTGTTGGCAATCCTCAGAATCTCTATCTGTATGGGAAAGCAGGTATCAGTGTTGCGGGGTTTTTAAAGATCATGCTGCCGTATACCGTCTGCGCATTTGCCTTGTTAATGGGATGGATCGGTCTGGCTGTCATAGTTCGAAAAGGAAAGGTGGACTATGAGGGAAAGACAGAAGTGAAGGAAAATAAGGATTTGGAATCTAAGGCAGATGAAGCTTTGCCGAAAAGAAAGACATTTATGTCAGAGATTTCTGATTCAAAAGGGATTCAAGATAAGTCAGGATGGGTTGAAAAACTTGTAGTATATATTTCCCTTTTTGCAGTGAGTCTGCTTGCGGTTTCGCATATCCTTCCGTACGGTGTGCCTTTTATTCTGGTTCTTTTATATCTGATCCTGCGAGATCGGAAGATCCTGACACAGGTTGATTATTCCCTGTTGTGTATTTTTATTGCACTGTTTATATTTATTGGTAATCTCGGACGCATCCCGGCATTCAGCCAGATGCTTTCAAATATATTGACCGGACGGGAAGTCGTCACTTCGGTAATTGCAAGTCAGGTAATGAGTAATGTTCCGGCGGCAATTCTGTTATCTGGATTTACAGACCGTATACGGGAACTGGTGATCGGCACAAATCTTGGAGGACTTGGAACCTTGATAGCATCAATGGCAAGTCTGATCAGCTTCAAATATGTTGCAAAGGAAAACCGGTCGTTCCGTGGCAGATATTTTCTGGAATTCACAGTTGCAAATGTTATTTTCCTTCTTATAATGCTGATCCTTTATCGTTTGCTTTCTTAGCATAATCAAGCAGTACAGCAGGAATGGAGGTATGAATGATGATCGAATAATATTCGATAAGTTGCTCTTTCTTGTAAGCATTGGGATGCTGTGCAAGCTGGATCAGCATACCGGCCATTCCTTCGGTGAAAAGGTTGCAAAGAAAGTTCAGCAAATCATCTGATACCCGGATGTCTAGTGTTTCTTCCATAGAAATAATAATTTTTCTTGTGATGCTGATAAAATCCTGATAAAAGAAGCTTTTCAGAACATCCCTGCCAAGAGAGTCGTAGGTGCAGCTTATTATAAAAGCATTGTGTTGAACATAATCAAAAACAAAGTTGATCACATCGGTATAATCATTGATCAGGTCATATTTTTTTACAATGTCGATGGCTTCCTGTTCAAATATCCATTTTAATAAAGATATATATATCTTCAAAATGATAATAAAAGGTTTTGCGGTTTACATTACATTCGCGGATGATCTCACTGACGGTTATTTTAGAAAACGGTTTGCGCGTCATCAGTTCTTTTAATGTATCTGCCAAAGCCTTTTTTGTATTATAAGAAACTTCTTCGTTGGTCATAAAATTTCCTCCCATTTTCTTCGTACAAGTTATGTTTTGTTTAAATTTATTATACAGTTGTCCATCAAACTTTCAACGGACAAACAGGAAATATTTGCCCATCAAATAGCACCGATTTGTCCGATATTACACAGTTGTCCTGCGATTGACCATAGAAGAACATAACAGGTCTGCATATAATCTTATCCAGTGTAGATGATATCTGACCGGATAAATCCTATTAATATAGAAGAAACGCATATCATGAGAGATAGGTTTCTATATGGAAGGAATGTAGATCATGACAGACAGTTTCTTTATAAAAGAAACATAGGTTATGACAGATAGATTTTTTTTGAAGGTCAGAGAGAGAAAGGAGAAACACGAGCATGGAAAAGTTTTACAGAAAAATTGTAAATCATCCAAAACTCATAATTGCGATATTTGCAGTCCTGTTTGTCCTGTGCGCGATTGCAAAACAGTTTGTATCCGTTGATTATGATATGAATGATTATCTGCCGCCAGACAGTGCATCGACAACAGCACTGGATAAAATGAATGAGGAATTTGACGGTGGCATACCGAATGCCAGGGTAATGATACGGGATGTGAGTATCGCGGAAGCTCTGGACTATAAGAAACAGTTAGAGGCAGTGGATGGGGTAACAGATGTTACGTGGCTGGACGATGCCGTATCCATCACGGTTCCGCTTGAAACACAGGATCAGGAGCTGGTTGAAAACTATTATAAGGATGGAAATGCCTTGTATTCCATAACTATTGAAGAAGAAAAACGAAGGGATGCTGTTGCGGATATCAGGGAGATTATTGGAAGAGATAATTCAATGACCGGAAGTGCGGTATCTTCTGCTGTAGCAACGGAAAGTACCGTGAGTGAAGTCAGGAGGATCACTGTATTTGCCGTATTATTTGTAATCGTTGTGTTACTGCTTACGACAAATGCGTGGGCAGAATCGTTTGTTGTACTGGTTGGTCTGGGTGTTGCGATCATAATAAATGCCGGATCAAATCTGATATTTGGCGAGATCTCATTTGTTACAAACGCAGCAGGAAATATCTTACAGCTTGCGGTATCACTTGATTATTCGGTATTTCTGATACACAGATTTACCGAATGCAGGAGAAACCATTCCAATGCGAAGGATGCAATGGTAGAGGCTCTGTGCATGTCGACATCTTCGATATTATCGAGTGGACTGACTACGGTTATCGGCTTCCTTGCACTTTGCCTGATGCAGTTCCAGATCGGACCGGACCTTGGCAGAGCGCTTGCAAAGGGTGTTGCGATCAGTCTGGTCACGGTATTTATATTTATGCCGGTGGTTATTCTGTACACATATAAATGGATCGAGAAGACAGAGCATCGTTCATTGATGCCATCATTTAGAGAATTTGGGAAGTTTGTAACTAAGATCATGATTCCTATGGTTATCTTATTCTTTATGGTGATTATTCCGGCTTATCTGGCATCAAACTCAAACAGTTTTTATTATGGAGCTTCGCATTTATTTGGGACAAATACACAGCTTGGCAGAGATACCCGGACGATTGAGGATGCATTTGGGAAGAAGGATACTTATGTGTTACTGGTTCCTGATACAGACCGGTCAACGCAGGTGGATTTATCCGATGCCCTGCATGATATCAATGCGGTGAGTGGAATCATCTCCTATGTAGATACAGTTGGAGCGGAGATACCGGAAGCATATCTGGATACGGAGACACTCTCAAAGCTGACATCTGGAGAATATACAAGAATGGTACTTACGGTAGATGCAGCATATGAAGGTGAGGAGACCTTTGATCTGGTTGAGAAGATCCGGGATACCGCAGAACAGTACTATCCGGGTGAGTGGTATCTGGCAGGCGAAGGTATATCTACCTATGATCTGATGGATACGGTCACGGCAGATATGGTTAAGGTGAATCTGGTAGCGATCGCAGCAGTATTTATCGTATTACTGTTTACGATGCGTTCGGTCGCACTTCCTATTATATTGGTGCTTGGCATCGAGACTGCGATTTGGTTAAATCTGTCGATTCCGTATTTTACCGATTCCTCGATATTTTATATCGCATACCTGATCATCAGTTCTATTCAACTTGGAGCAACCGTTGACTATGCGATCCTGTTCACGGAGCGCTATAAGGAATGTCGTCAGACCATGGAAAAGAAGGCGGCAGTCATTGAAACAATCGCAGTAACCGCAGTATCGATCCTGACATCGGGAAGTACATTGACTGTTGTAGGCTTCCTGCTTGGTAAGATATCAACGCATGGACTGTTGTCGCAGCTTGGTTATTTCCTTGGAAAAGGAACCTTATGCTCCCTTGCGATCGTGTTCTTTGTATTGCCGGGACTGTTATATCTGTTTGACCGGACATTTGTAAAAAAGAAGAAATAGGAGGAAAAGCAAATGAAAGCATATAAGAGTATAATGGCTGTTGCATTGTCTGGTGCACTGGTTTGCAATTATGTCCTGCCGGCATATGCAGCAGAGGATACACATACAGGAAAAGAAGAAGTTATATATATAGGAACAAATGCAGAAGGTTCAATATCGGATATCAATGTGGTAAATATCTGGGCTGGCGGAGATGTGAAAGATTATGGCGGCTATACATCTGTTAAGATGCTGACAACGACTGATCCGATCACACAGGATGGAGATACGGTGACATTTTCATCGGATTCATCAGAGGTGTATTATCAGGGAACAATGGAAGCATCTACACAGATTCCATGGAAGATTCAGATCACTTATAAACTGGATGGAGAAACGATCGCACCGGAGAATCTCGGTGGCAGATCCGGACATCTTGAGATTGATTTCTCAGTTACAAAGAACACCGCATGTAAGGGAACCTTCTATGATGATTATGCCATTCAGGCAACATTTGCACTGGATACAAAGAACTGCAAGAATATCGTAGCAGAAGATGCAACGATGGCAAATGTGGGTGCCAATAAACAGTTAAGCTATACCATGCTTCCGGGCAAGGGTATCCAGACCGTGATCCAGGCTGACGTAACTGATTTTACGATGGATGCAGTATCAATTAACGGAATCCAGATGAATCTGGATGTGAATATCGATGACAAAGAACTTATGGACAAAGTTGAGGAGATCATGGATGCCGCAGAACAGTTGAATAAGGGGGCAGGAACATTGCAGGATGGCTTCTACCAGTTGAAGACCGGCGGTTTATCTGTGAAAAATGGTGCATCCGATGTGGCAGATGGTGTAGACAGTCTGGATCGGGGAATATCAGATCTTCAGACAGGTATAGGTAATATGAAGACTGGACTTGATACACTGAATAAGAAATCATCGGCATTGACAAGTGGATCTTCACAGTTACTGACAGCGCTTACAACATTGCAGACCGAGCTGTCGGGTATGTCGATCACAACGGAACAGCTTACGGAATTGACAAAGACATCAAGTGAGATCAAGACCGGAATCAGCAATCTTTATTCAGGCGCAACAGAACTTCAGAAAAATCTGGGATATGCACAATATAAGGCAGCAGTAAAAAGTGCCAGTGGCGGAAGCCTTGATATTGATTCTCTGCTTGCAGGAAATACGCAGGCAATAACTACCTTAAATTCTCAGATCACAGCATTACAGGGAAATATACAGGCTATCAAATCGACAAAGGGATATTCTGAGAGCGCGGAGCTTCAGGCACAGGTTACACAGATGGAAGCTCAGGTTTCAAGTCTTAGTCAGGTTATTACTCTGTTAAAAGGAAATAATGCTGCGATCGGTGGCGTAGAGACATATCTGGATTCTGTATCAGGTGGTGTAAATACACTGGTCTCCGGCTTAAAGTCGTTGAATGATAATTATAAGCAGTTTGACGCCGCTATCGTAAAGTTATCAAAGAATCTTTCGAATATGGCTGGCAATATGACCAAACTTACTACAGCAGTTAATAAGCTGGTGAAAGAGTATAAGAAATTAGATAAAGAAATTACTGAATATACAGGTGGTGTTGCAACGATAGTTGCCGGATACAAACAGATCGTGACAGGAGTATCAACTCTTGCGGCAGGCAGCAGCAAGCTGGTAACAGGAGCCAATTCATTAAAGAAAGGCACTTCCGATCTATATAATGGAATAGAAAAATTATATGACGGATCATCAGAACTTCAGGATGGCACCTCTGAATTTAATGATAAAACAGATGATATGGATACTCAAGTTCAGGATCAGATCGATGAAATGCTGGAATCGATATCTGGTGGAGATAAGAAAGTTGTATCCTTCACATCATCGAAAAATACAAATGTAGATTCAGTTCAGTTCGTTATCAAAACTACAGCAATCGAGAAACCGGAAAAAGCCGTTACTGAGACAAAGACAGAAACCAAACGGACATTCTGGCAGAAAGTAAAGGATCTTTTCTAAATAAATATATATTGGAATCAACCTCGCTCCGGACATGCTACAGAACAAAAAACGACAGTTCAGAACAAATAAATAGAAAATACCACTTTATCCCTTTAAACTAAAACCATCGTACGAAACAAACAACTGATGGCGCCTAAAGGGAAAGGGGAAATTCATGTTGTACGGTATAGAAATCATTGAGTGGATCAAGAGATTTTTAGGCTGGGGGAAATAAGGTATATTATGTAAGGCATTTGTTCGGAAAAAGTAGTTGTATTGGTATAGGTTAGATAAATACATATAGATATATATTTTTTAATAGAGTAAAGGGGAGCTCAAAATATTTGACATAAAGGGATACTTTATAATGAAAAAGATATAACTATAAAAAGATACAGCTAAATGTGAAGTATAAATAATATAGACTGCGGCAGTTGGTGGGTGCATCAACTGGAAAAATAGTTCAGGAAGTCCTGAACTATTTTTTTGACTATTTTTGTCTAAAAATGTCGAAACGGAAAGTTATTATTGTAAAAAGACAGAAAACAATTTATTATTTTAATATAACTTAAGTATGTGGGAAGAGGGGCAAAAGATGAATATCGTCATTTGTGATGATGAAAGAAAAGTTATTGAAGAAGTAGGTGCGATATGCAGGGAATGCTTATCGCAAAATGTCAAAATATATGGATTTCAGTCGGCGGAGAGTTTACTGAAAAAGCTTGATAAGATAGATGGGGATATTGATCTATTTATATTAGATATAGAAATGCCGGGCAGGGATGGCCTGTGGCTTAGGAAAGAATTAGAACGATACAGGTATGGAAGCAGCATTATTTATCTGACAAGTCATGATGAGTTAGTGCAGGAAGCATTTGGAAGATATGTAATAGGTTTTGTTGATAAAGTTAG
>DJPV01000086.1 GCA_002437435.1 Lachnospiraceae bacterium UBA6403
ATGTACAGTCTGTGGTTATCAGAAGCAGGAGATTCTGCCAAAGAAGGAGGAAACTCCAGATCCAACACCAGACCCGAATCCAGATAAGCCAAATCCAACGCCGGATCCTGACAAGCCAAATCCGGTTGATCCGAACCCGGGAACACCGGAGATTACTGATATCAGCGAGGCTGTTGTATCCGGTATTGTGAACAAAGCATATACCGGAAAGGCACAGGTACAGTTTAAGCTTATGGTATCATTAGGTGGTAAGGTTCTTACAGCAGGAAAAGATTATGCAGTAACTTACAAGAATAATAAGAATGCAGGAAAGGCAACCATAACCATAAAGGGACAGAATGGTTATACCGGAACATTAAGCAAGACATTCAATATTACGATCGGTAAGGGCAAGACCTATGTAGTGAAGAATGTGAAGTATAAAGTAACCAAGGCATCTACAAATGGCAAGGGAACTGTTACAGTAACAGGAAGCTCTTATAAGAAGACAAACAAGAAGTTTAAGACCTTGAAGCTTGGCAAGACTGTCAAGATCGGTGGTATCTCTTATAAGATCACAGCGGTTGATAAGAATGCATTTAAGGGTTGCGGATATCTGAAGTCCGTAACGATCGGTGATAATATAACGGCGATTGGCAACAGTGCATTTGAAGGCTGTAAAGCACTTACAACAGTTAAACTTGGCAAGGGTGTGACAAAGATTGGAGGCAAGGTATTCTATAAGGCTGCAAAGCTTAAAAATATTACGATCACATCAAAGAAGATTAAGTCTGTTGGAAAGAATGCATTTAACAGTATTCATAAAAAACCGGTTGTAAAACTTCCGAAGAGTAAGTATACTAAGTATGTGAATCTTTTGAAGAAAGCAAAGATGCCTTCGAAGGTGACATATAAGAAGACAAAATAAAAGCTGTGAATATGATTTCATATCAGATGAAGTACAGGACAATTTCATAGTATAAGGTGAAAGACCACTGGAGTATCGGATGCCAGTTCATAGAATTTCTGGGCGACAGAGTTATATGGAATGCAGAAGATAGCGGTGGCCTTTTCTATTAACAGGAAGGTGGCAGAATGAGTATTTTTGATATTATAGGTCCGGTCATGGTCGGACCGTCCAGCTCGCATACAGCGGGAGCAGTAAGGATCGGATATATCTGTTATAAGCTGATGGATGAACCCATCCGCAAGGTAGAGATCGGATTATATGGATCGTTTCTGGCGACCGGAAAAGGGCATGGTACAGATAAGGCACTGGTTGCGGGACTTCTCGGCATGAAACCGGATGACATCCGCGTGCCGCAGAGCTTTGAACTGGCAACAGAGGCAGGCATGGAATTTTCTTTCTATGAAGCAAAGCTTGCACATGCAAATCCCAATACGGTCGCACTTCATATGACAGGCGAAAGTGGCAGAGAGCTTGATATCGTAGCAGAGTCGGTTGGTGGCGGACGGATCCGCATTTGTAAGATCGATGGACTGGATGCAAATTTCAGTGGAGATTATCCGACATTGATCGTACACAACTTAGATCAGCCGGGACATGTGACGGAGGTTACATCTATGCTCGGTCACAAATCCATCAATATTGCAACTATGCAGCTCTATCGTGCCTGCCCTGGCGGACATGCGGTCATGGTCTTAGAGTGCGATCAGGAGATTCCAAAGGAATCGTTAAAATGGCTGGAGCATTTGGAAGGAATACTGAAGGTAACATATCTGAGTTTGAAGGAATAGAAAGGGAGAGGCAGAATGGCATTTTCATCTTTGGCAGAAATAGACAGTTATATGAAGGAGAATACATGTGAGTTCTGGGAGGCGGTGATCCGGGAGGAGGCAAGAGATTCGCAGCAGCCGGAAATGGATATCGTAAACCGGATGACGCAGATGTACCGTGCGATGAAGGAGGCAGATGAAGCCTATGACGATACGTTGACATCACATAGTGGATTATCCGGTAAAAATGGTAAGAAGATGGCAGATTATGCGGCAACACACAAATGCATGTGCGGTGAATTTGGCGGAGCAGTCATGGCGAGAGCAATCAAGATGGCAGAGAGCAATGCCTGTATGAAGCGGATCGTTGCAGCACCAACGGCAGGCTCCTGTGGGGTTGTGCCTGCGATATTGATCACATATGAAAGAATGACGAATGCATCGGAAAATGATATGGTGAAGGCTTTATTTGTGGCAGCAGGAATCGGAGATGTGATCGCAAGACGGGCAAGCATATCAGGCGCAAGAGGTGGATGTCAGGCGGAGATCGGAGCATCATCGGCTATGGCAGCAGGAGCGCTTGCATGGTTAAAAAGCGGCAGCAGTCATCTGATCCTGCAGGCGGCAGCAATGGCATTAAAGAATCTGCTTGGACTGGTGTGTGATCCGGTAGCGGGTCTGGTGGAGGTCCCATGTGTGAAACGGAATGCCTCCGGTGCAATGAATGCGTTATGTGCAGTTGATATGGCACTTGCAGGAATTGAGAGTGCTATCCCTGCGGATGAGGTCATTGATGCGATGCGTGAGATCGGCGACCTGATGCATAAGGATCTCCGGGAAACAGGAAAAGGAGGACTTGCCGCTACCGCTACCGGAATTGCGACTGCAGAGCGTTTGTAGATGGGATTGTCAATTGTTTGAAGAAAAAATGCATAAAAATACATTGATTCATATAAAAAAAAGTTATATAATACATTAAAATACATGAATGACTTTGGGAAAGTGGGAATGTATATATGAAACGTAAAATAACATCTAAGTTATATGAATGGAAAAATATGTCAGACGGAAGAATGCCATTGCTTATTTATGGTGCACGTCAGGTTGGAAAAACATTTGAGATGCGGGAATTTGGGGCATTATATTATAAGAATACCGTCTATGTAAATTTTGAAACAGATGAAAGAATCGGAAAATATTTTGATACAGATATTCATGCAGATCATGTTATATCTGTTCTGGAGAAATACTATCAGGTGAAGATCGTACCGGGAAATACCCTCATTATTTTTGATGAAATACAGATGTGTGAACGTGCGTTGACTTCATTAAAATATTTTTCGGAAGAAGCCCCGGAATATCATGTAATGGCTGCTGGAAGTCTGCTTGGCGTGGCTGTAAACCGTGAAAAATATTCGTTTCCGGTTGGAAAGGTTCAGATGCTGACCATGTATCCGATGGATCTTGAAGAAGTATTATGGGCAAGGGGAAAAGAGATGCTTTCGGACACGATCCGGGAGCATTATGAAAATAATCGACCGTTGGATGAGATACTGCATGAAGAGGCATTGCAGGAGTTTTATCATTATTGCATCGTAGGCGGAATGCCGGCGGCAGTAAAAGCGGATCTTGCGAAAGATAGTCCTATAGAGCAGACAGAGATCCGGCAGATGTTATTAAATTCCTATATTGCGGATATGACAAAATATGCCGACCAATCAGATACCATACGCATCTTTGAAGCATATGATTCACTTCCAGTGCAGTTGGCAAAGGATGCAAAAAAATTTCAGTATAAGCTGATAAAATCCGGAGCGCGGGCATCCCGGTATGGTGATGCGATTGACTGGCTGATCCGTGCCGGAATTGTCAATAAATGTGTGAAGCGCAGTCAGGGCTTTTATCCGATTGCTGCATATCAGGATGTGAGCGCGTTCAAATTATATTATAGTGATATGGGTATCATGTCTGCCAGAATGGGAATGACACTAGAAGCATTGAGCAGTAAAGAGACAGAGCATTTTCGTGGAATCATGACGGAAAACTATGTTTCTGTTGCGCTAAAGACAAATGGTTATGATCTGAATTATTGGGAATCTGATAATACAGCAGAAGTAGATTTTCTGATACAAAAAGACAGTCATGTGATTCCGGTTGAATGTAAAGCAGGAAATCATGTAAAAGCGAAAAGCATGAAGGTTTATATGGAGAAATATAATCCTGCTTATGCGATCAGGATTTCAACGAGAAATTTTGGAATGGTAAACAAGATAAAGTCGATGCCACTATATAGTGTATTTTGCGTCTAAAGTTTTTATTTATAGAAGGAGACAACATGGGAAAAGTATTTTTTACAAGACATGGACAAACAATCTGGAACGTGGAGAATAAGATATGTGGCGCAACGGATATTGAACTTACAGAGCTTGGCCATCAGCAGGCAGAGGAACTTGGAAGAAAGCTGGCAGAAGAACAACCGGGAATCGATGAGATATTATATTCGCCGCTTGTCCGTGCAGCTGAGACAGCCAGACATATATCCGAGATGACAGGAATTCCGATGCGGATAGAGCCGAGACTAAAGGAGCAGAACTTTGGGCGGTTTGAGTCAACGCCCAGAAATGGGGAAGAATTCATGGAAGCAAAATCCCATTTCCTCGATCATTATGATGGTGGAGAGACGATGATGCATCTGTGCCAGCGTGTCTATAATCTGTTAGATGATGTAAAGGCGGAGTCGGATCATAAGACTTATCTGCTGGTTGCACATAATGGAATTTCAAGAATCGTGCAGTCATATTTCTATGATATGACAAATGAAGAATTTGCACATTTTGGGATTAAGAACTGTGAGATCCGGGAATATGAATTTGATGCGTGATCTGCGATAAGGAAAAAAGAATATGGATGTATCTGGATGAGAACGCCTTTTAGGGAGAGAAAGGGTGGACTTACAGGGATCATATCTGTGAAAAAGCACATGCTTATGGGTGAAAACCGATAGGCATGTGCTTTTTTGTATCTGTGTTTGATTAATCGGTTGGGGGAGGTGTTTGTCTGTCTGTTTGATCGATAATGGCAATATTTGGAAGTTTGTATAGATTTGTGCAGGTTATGGATATGTGAGTTAGGAAAAGCTAACAAAATATTAAAAACATAGTTGTTTTCGGTTGACAAACGATTATATATGTGATATTAAACATATGAACACATAATCAAACGTTCAAAACTAAAATAAATTTGCTTGAAGTATATATTGAAAACGGCGCTATGTAATGAATGCAAAATATTTGCCTACAGGAAGATTGATTTTGCGGAAAGCATAGAATGCCGGTCAGGAAGAAGGAGAAAACAAAATGGAAAATCAGAATTTTTTACAGATCAGTGATCTGAGAAAGAGCTTCGGTTCAGGGGAGAACCGGACAGAAGTGTTAAGAGGCTTGGATTTCACAGTGTCGAAGGGAGAGATCTGTGTCTTACTCGGACCGTCCGGTTCCGGTAAGTCTACATTACTGAATATTATCGGTGGAATCGATAATGCCGACAGCGGCTATATAGCAATCAATGGGGAAAAAACAGTTGATATGGATGAGAAGACACTGACGCAGTACAGAAGAAAGCATCTTGGCTATGTGTTCCAGATGTATAATCTGATCCCGAATCTGAACGTAAAGGAAAATGTAGAGGTCGGAGCGTATTTAAGTGATTCACCGCTCGATGTCGATGACATTTTAAAGACGCTTGGTTTATATGAGCACAGACATAAGCTTCCGAATCAGTTGTCCGGTGGACAGCAGCAGAGAACATCGATCGGAAGGGCTATCGTTAAGAACCCGGATATCCTGCTCTGTGATGAGCCGACAGGTGCGCTTGACTATAAGACTTCGAAGGAGATTTTGAAGCTGATCGAGGATGTAAATCAGAAATATGGAAATACCGTTATCATGGTTACACATAATGATGCGATCAAGAATATGGCAGACCGTGTAATCAAGCTGCGTGATGGAATGATCCGTAAAAATATAGTAAACGATGTAAAAGTTCCTGCAATGGAACTTGACTGGTAACACAGAAATGGCAGAGAGAAAAGGAGAATTTATAATATGAAGAATCCATTATGGAAACGGCTGCCGAAGGAACTGGTTGCCGATCTTGGAAAGTACCTGGTTATTTTTCTGTTTATGATTTTAAGTATTGGTTTTGTATCCGGCTTTCTGGTAGCTGGTAAGAGTATGATCGCTACATATAATGAAAGCTTTGATAAGTATAATATTGAAAATGGTAATTTTGAATATAAGGACGAAGCATCATCCGAGGCGAAGAAAGCGATTGAAGATGAAGGCGTAAAGCTGTATGAGAATTATTATTATGAAAAAACGGTAGAAAAAGATGGTGATGAAAGCACACTCCGTATTTTTAAGAATCGTACAGATGTGGATAAGGTCTGTCTGATGGAGGGCGAGTTCCCTGCGGCAGAGAATGAGATCGCGATCGATCGCATGTATGCGGAAAATAATGGGATCAAAGCAGGAGATGACCTGTCTGTTGACGGACAGACATATAAGGTATCAGGCTTTGTGGCATTATCTGATTACAGCGCACTGTTCCAGAATAATAATGATACGATGTTTGATTCCGTGTTATTTGGTGTTGCGATTGTAACGGATGAACGGTTTGAAAGCTTTGACAAAGGGCTGGTGCATTATTCATATGCATGGATTTACGATGATGAGCCTGAGGATGAGGAAGCGGAGAAAGATGTATCCGATAATCTTGCAAAAGTGATCAGCCAGTATGGAGAAGTGGAGAATTTTATACCAAGATATACAAACCAGGCAATTAATTTCACCGGAGAAGATATGGGTGGCGATTCGGTAATGGCAGAAACACTTCTTTATATCGTAATCGTGATCATGGCATTTATCTTTGCTATTACGATCAACAATACGATCGTGAAAGAGGCTGCGACCATCGGTACCCTTCGTGCTTCCGGTTATACAAGAAAAGAACTGCTAATACATTATATTTCCCTGCCGATTCTGGTTACATTTGTGGCAGCTGTAATTGGAAATATTCTGGGTTATACAATATTTAAAAATGTCTGTGTGGCAATGTATTATGGCAGTTACAGCCTGACCAAATATGTAACAAAATGGAATGCGGAGGCATTTGTAAAGACGACAGTTATTCCGATCGTGCTGATGCTTATTATAACGATATGGATGATCTATTCAAAGCTTCGCATGTCACCACTTCGTTTTATCAGACGGGATCTTTCGAGGTCAAAGAGAAAGAAAGCGGTGAAGCTGCCACATTTCCGCTTCTTTACCAGATTCCGTATACGAGTGATCCTGCAGAATCTTCCAAGTTACATCGTATTGTTTATCGGAGTAACATTTGCAATTGTTCTGCTGATGTTCGGAATGATGATGTCGCCGCTCTTAAAGCACTATCAGGATGAAACGCTGGACAATATGCTTGCTGATTATCAGTATGTCCTGAAAATGCCGGTAGAAACAGAGAATAAAGATGCAGAGAAATACCTCGTAACTTCACTGATCTATAAAACGGATGCAAGAGATGAAGAAGTTATGGTATATGGTATCTCGGATGACAGTAAGTATTCTAAGGTGCAGCCTGCCGACGGTGAAATGCTGATCTCTGATGGATTCCGGGATAAATATAAATTGAAAAACGGCGATACGATCACGCTGGATAAGGAGTATTCCTCCGATTCTTATAAGATAAAGATTTCCGATGTGTGCACATATCCTGCATCACTGGCAGTATTCATGAATGAGAAGACATATCGGGAGATGTTCGATGTGGAGGATGGATATTTCTCAGGATATTTTTCAAATGAGAAGCTGACGGATATTGATGAGAAGATGATTGCGACTGTCATTACAGAGGAAGACCTGACAAAGGTATCGAGACAGCTCGACCGTTCCATGGGTCAGATGTTCTATATGTTTGAGGTGTTCGCGCTGGCGATGTTCATGCTGATGGTCTATCTGCTTACAAAGCTGATCATTGAGAAGAATACCGTATCAATATCGATGGTAAAGATCCTTGGATATGAGAACAAAGAGATCAACAAGCTGTACCTGTCTGCGACAACCTGGGTGATGGCAGTATGCGTCATTCTTGGAATCATTATCTCACAGGCGGCGATCTCCGGTATCTATTATACGATGATGAAGGAAGCGATCAGTGGCTGGATGACGATCTACATTGCACCATACATTTATCCTGTGATCTTTGTTCTGTCGATGGCAGCCTATGGCATCATTGCTGTGTTTCAGGTAAGAAGGATCAAACGGATTCCGATGGATGAAGCACTGAAAAATGTTGAATAAGACGTTGATTCAAAATGTTCAGATTTGAATGCTTTGAAACAAAAACAGCTTCAAAAACTTCAATATTGAAAGTTTTAACAAATATAATAAAATTATAAAAAACAGGGAGATTTGCAGTTCACAAATCTCCCTTCTTATGTTATCATCGTAAAGATGGTGTGCTGGAGATTTTGTCGAAAGAAGGTATGTGTTTCGATCGATAGGATCACAGTAAAACAGGTACAATAGAAGAAGGGAGATTATTATGAATCAGAAAAAAGAAGCGATTTATGATGCAAGGGAACTGGGTGTTCCGAAAATGCTGCTGTTAGGTTTGCAGCACATGTTTGCCATGTTTGGTGCAACTATTTTAGTACCAATTCTGGTAAATACTTATTTTAATGGAGAGGGCTTATCCATTCAGGTTACACTGATCTGTGCCGGAATCGGAACCTTATTCTTCCATTTATGTACAAAATTAAAGGTGCCTGCATTTTTGGGTTCCTCATTTGCTTTCTTAGGAGGCTTTAACACAGTCGCAAATCTTGATGCCGGAATCTTCAAAGATATGTCTATGGGTGAGAAATTACCTTATGCATGTGGTGGTATCGTAGTAGCAGGTGCATTGTATCTGGTTCTTGCACTGGTTGTAAAACTGGTTGGCGTAAAACGTGTTATGCGTTTCCTTCCACCTGTTGTTACCGGCCCGATCATTATCTGTATCGGTCTGAGTCTTGCACCATCAGCCGTAAATAATGCAAAAACAAACTGGATTCTTGCAATTATTGCATTTGCAGTTATCGTAATCTTCAATATCTGGGGCAAGGGAATGTTCAAGATCATCCCTATCCTTATGGGTGTTGTAATCTCATATGCAGTTGCATTTATTCTTTATAAGTGTGGTGTTCACAATCCTGACGGATCAGCAATCTTCACGTTTAAAGCAGTAAAAGATGCCGGATGGGTGGATCTTCCTCCATTCCAGCTTTGTAAATTCAATATTACTTCCATTCTTGTAATGGCGCCTATCGCTCTTGCAACTATGATGGAGCACATCGGAGATATATCAGCAATATCAGCAACAACAGGAAATAACTTCATCAAAGATCCGGGACTTCACAGAACTCTGATCGGTGATGGCCTTGCTACAGCATTTGCTGCTGCATTTGGCGGTCCTGCAAATACAACATACGGTGAGAATACCGGTGTTCTTGAACTTAGCCGTGTATACGATCCAAGAGTCGTACGTCTGGCTGCTGTATATGCAATTCTTCTCAGCTTTTCACCAAAGGTTGCTGAATGTATCGGTTCCCTTCCTGCATCGATTATCGGTGGTGTCAGCTTCATGCTGTATGGAATGATCTCAGCTATCGGTGTTCGTAATGTCGTTGAGAATAAGGTTGATTTCACAAAGTCACGTAACCTGATCGTTGCTGCTGTTATCCTTGTCAGCGGACTTGGATTTGGTGATGGTATTACTTTCACGGTTGCAGGAACATCTATCACATTAACATCACTTGCTATCGCAGCTATCCTTGGAATTGCTTTAAATGCAATCCTTCCGGGTAAAGACTACGAATTCGACGAGTAATTACAACTACACAAGACTGAAACAAACATATAAATAAAGCCGTTACACTAAGACGCGCGGCGGTTTCGATGGGTTGCATATACCTGATTCGCAAATGTTCCTGTGCCAACTCGCCCTTTGGGCTCAGACAGGCATCCACATTTGCCGGTATATGCATTCCATAACGAAATCCTCGCTTGAGGTCTTAGTATAACGGTTTTTTATATGTTTGTTTTTGTCTTGTGTAGAATGACATACTCGCTAATTGTGTAGCTGCGGGGAATCCATGTCGTGTATTTCGGCAAATAAATGTAAGATGAAGCATTGATGCTTGAATTGTATGATTAAACAATAAAGAGTGTCTATTAATAACATGAAAAATTGTATTTTAAATAAGAAGGTATAAAGAAAATTATGTACACTTGGTATAAAAAATCTCCCGGACGTTCCTGATATGCTATATACGAGAATTTTGTTGCGAGAAACACGCTATCAGCGAATGCGGGTGCCTGTTTGAGCCTGAAAGGCGAGTTGGCACAGGAGCATGAGCGAATAGATGCGTGTGACGAGTAGAAATTCGTAGTATATCATATCAGGAATGTCCGGGAGATTTTATATCAGGTGTACATAATTTTTTCTGTTTATTCCACATCCACAAGTTCGATCTTGAAGTTCAGTTCCTTTCCGGCCATTTCGTGGTTTGCGTCAAAGGTGATCGTAGTATCGTCTTTAGCGGTTACCTTAACAGGGAAAGACTGTCCGGCTGGATTTGACAGGAATACTTTCTGATCGAGTTCCAGATCCTCAGCACCAGGAAGCTGGCTGATCTCAACTGTTAAGATGTTTTCAGGATCCGGCATGCCGTATGCCTCTTCCGGCATAAGGTGTACATCGATGACATCGCCGATCGCCATACCCTTAACAGCTTCATCAAAGCCTTTGATCATCATGCCTGCACCACATATGAATTCGATTGGTTCGCCACGGTCGTAGGATGAATCAAATTTTGTTCCATCATTAAATGTTCCTGTATAGTGAACTTTACATTTCTTACCTTCGTTACTCATAAAAGTTTTCCTCCGATTTCATTGAATGTCTTATTCTAACATGAAATGGATAGAATGACTATAAAATGTTCGTGAAATTCCTTTATTTGAAAACCTGCATTAGTTCACAAAATTTTAGATATATGCTACAATAAAGAATAATACTGCCATAAGACAGTTTTTAAGGAAAGAGAAAAATATGAGAAAAGATTCAAAGAACAGCAAACGAAAGAAAAATTATAAAAATGCCGGAATCTGTATCGGGATGGTGGCTGTTTTGACATGCACAGTCTTTGCATGGGATGGGCAGTCGGATAGGAAAACCGGATTTTCAGACCGGACAGGAACAGATCCGAATAAAACATCGATACATACATACGATATAGAGGATCTGACTTCTGAGGATACTCAGGAGAATACGATCCAGATTCATGGAGATTCTTATACTGTGTCAGAGTTGGGTGGGGATGCTGCACAGAATAAGGAATCAGATGATCAGGAGAATCGGAGTGTGGCATCGACAGATACAGAGGATGTTTCTGCACAGCCTGAACAGAGTGTGCAGAGTGAATATGCCCTGAATGCAAAGATAAAGGAAGTTGATGATGCATCAGATGTAGCTGCACTGATTAATGATACATGGGAAGATCCGGAGCAGCAGGATTCGGCAGAGTTGGCAGATACGAAAGATAAAAATGTTCAGAAGAAAAAGACGAATGATACCTATCAGTTGAAGCGTCTTATGGTTCTGACGGATGGCAAGAAGCTGACAGATGATTATGGTGCTTCCGAGATCCTTCATTATGGCAAATATGATGAATATGTATTGCAGTTTGAGACGGAAGCGGATACAAAATATGCATATTATGAGCTGGTATCCGATTATGGAAAAGATAACTGCTATATCGACCAGATCGTTACAGATGAAGCATTGGCGGCATATACCGGTGTAACAGATTATAAGACGATGTCCTGGGGCGGCTCTTATATGGGCATGGGTTATCTGAAAGCCGAATATGATTATTATCAGATTGACAGAGATGTGACAGTTGCACTTATTGATACCGGTCTGGATGCGACAAATAAGATATTTAAGAACAGGATAGATAAGCGGAGAAGTTTTTATTTTAAGGGATCTGATTCTGTCAAAAAGACATCTGCATTTGTAGATGAAAATGGACATGGTACACATGTCGCAGGAATAATAGCGGATAATACACCTGAGAATGTAAACCTTATGGTGTTAAAGGCATTTGATGGAGACGGAAAATCATCGAATCTTGCAATTCGAAGTGCGCTGCAATATGCAGTAGACCAGAAAGCAGATGTAGTAAATATGAGTTTCGGCTGGACCGGAATGTTATGGGCATACTCCTCTTATCTGAAGGATGTGTTAAAGGAAGCAGAGACAGCAGGAACAGTTGTGTGTTGTGCAGCGGGAAATAAAGCATCTGACGTTGTTATGACATATCCGGCAAATAAAGAGAATGTCATAACTGTATCGGCGATCAGAAATAATGGAATGTTTGCATCGGATTATTCGAACTATGGAGATATGATCGATTTTGCTGCTCCGGGAACAGCAGTTGTATCCACATATCTTGGTGGCGGTAAAAAGTCTATGTCCGGTACATCGATGGCGACACCGCATGTAGTGGCAGCAATTGCCTACATTAAGATGATAGAACCTCAATTGAATTATAAAGGAGTTAAGGATCGTCTGAAGCAGTATGCGGAGGACAGGGGCACCCTTGGCTGGGATGAGAAGTATGGCTGGGGAGTTATAAAACTTCATGATTATTTTGATGATATGGGGCTTGATACCAGATATACGGATTATGATGCAGATGGCACAGAGAAAGCTGTGCCGGAGATATCATTTGCAAAGACGGAGCTTACAAAGAAGTACGGAAGTGCCGATTATAAATATGCGGTAACTACGAATTCTACAGGACGGGTCGTTTACCGGTCGTCGAATACAGCTGTTGCGGAGCCGGATCAGTTTGGTTATATTACGATCAAAAAAGCAGGTTCCTGTACAATCACAGCCAGAGTGGCAGCGGATGCGAATTATAAAAGCGCAAGTGCCAGCTATAAGCTGGTTGTATCTAAAAAGGATATGGCGAAGAAGAAGGTAAAGCTGTCGAAGACCAGTTATACATATACAGGAAAAAGCTGCAAGCCAAAGGCCGTTGTGAGTGGACTTGCAAGATCTGATTATAAGGTAACTTATAAAAATGCAGATAAACCGGGAACTGCTATTTGTGTGATTACAGGTAAGGACAGCTACAGTGGCAAGATAGAAGTACCATATAGTATTAATCTTGCAAAGACAGTGATAACAAAGACAACAAACAAAAAATCAGGCGTAAGCCTGACGTGGAAAAAGGTAGCAGGCGCAAAGGGCTACCGAATCTACAGAAGGACGAAGAATGGTTCATGGAAACGGATCGGAGAATTGACATCCGGTAAGAAGGTATCCTTTACGGATAAGACTGCGAAGTCCGGCAGGACTTATGAATACCGTGTCAGAGCAAAGTATAACAAAACATATGGCAGTTATAGTAAGAAAATAAAAGTAAAGAAGAAATAAGAAGACAGACATCATTTGAAGTCAGGTGGATCTGATTTTGGATGATGTCTGTTTTGAAAGGAAAGAAAATGGACAAGGAACAGGTTCAGGGAACATATAAAGAAACAACACTGGAAGAGGAACAGGAATATTTTGAAGAGATAGAAAATGAAATGCAGTGTGATCTTCAGACGACACAGGAGAGCATCGACTACCGGAATCAGGCGATCAAAGCGCAGAAGAAATATATGCGTGACAGCCATGGAGATATGGATGACGAAGAATTCCTGCAAAATATGAACAATGTAAATAATGATACGTTTTTCATTGAGCATGCGGCAAAGCAGGTGGATGTTCTGGCGCATCAGATTGAGAGCCCGTATTTTGGTAAGATTGCATTTGAGTATCAGGAGGATGGGCAGGTTCTTCCTGTCTATATCGGAACAAATGGCTACTGGTCGATGGATGAGCAGGATCAGAAGGTCTATGACTGGCGTGCTCCAATCTCATCGATGTATTATGATTATGAGAAGGGCAAGGCATCCTATCAGGCAGCGGATAAAGAATATTCCGGTAAGATCGTAGAGAAGAAGCAGTTCGATATCAGCAATGGAAGACTGCATAATGCAGTCGATACCGATGAGAAGATCAATGATATGATCCTGCTTGATGCACTGGGAAAGAACAGCGGCACAAAGATGAAATCCGTCGTTGCCACGATACAGAAAGAACAGAATGCACTGATCCGTAATAAGACAGCTTATAATCTTATCGTGGATGGACGGGCAGGAAGTGGTAAGACAGTAGTTGCAATGCACAGACTGGCATGGCTGCTGTTCAACAATCGTAAGACGATGTCGGCAGACAATGTTATGATCTTATCACCAAATGGAATTTTTGGAGATTATATTGCGGGAGTATTGCCGGAAGTCGGTGAAGACAATGTGCCGGAGAAGGAATTTGATTCTCTGATGGAGGAAATCCTGTTTGTAGATTGTGACTATGAGACAAAGCTGGAACAGGCAGACCGGATCACTACACATCCCGATATGGAAAGTCCTGAGATGAAGAACATTGCGTGGAAATCATCGATTGCGTTCTATCAGGCATTTAATAAATATCTGGAAGATTATACAGCAAATATCAAGTTTAGGGATTTCCATTTTGAGAAAACAAAATTTACAAAGGATCAGATCGAGAAGATGTTCTATAACCGTTTTGCCAGATATCCGGTTTATGAGCGTTTTGAGAAGATCGCATATTTTATAGCAGACCGGGTAGAGGATGAACAGGATAAGGCATTTACGGATGAGAAGCATCAGAAGATGGAGAACCAGATCGCAAAAGAGATGATCTGTCAGTATGCGGAGCGCAACCTGATCGAATTATATCAGGATTTTCTTAACAGTCAGGCAGAACGGTATCCGGGTATCGAACAATACCGGAATGAATATGGAAAGGTGTGCTATGAAGATATTCTGGCGGTATTTTATTTACAGATTTATTTTTATGGATGCAAGTCCTATGATAATATCAGGCATCTCGTGATCGATGAGATGCAGGATTACAATATATTTCAGTATGCGGTATTGGATCGTATCTTTAAATGTAAGAAGACGATACTGGGTGACAGTCTGCAGGTACTTTATTATAATCCGGAGGAAACAGTGCTGGATGTATTGCAGACGGTATTTGTGCCGCATGGAGGAACAGGTGGCTGCCAGATCAGGACGCTGGATACCGCCTATCGTTCCACCTGTGAGATCACAGAATTCTGTAACAGGATTCTGGAAGCAGATCAGGCATCAGATGAGGCGGAAGCTCATCCACTCAACCGTCATGGCATGGAACCGGTAACAGAACATGCGGAGAATATAGAGGATGCGGCCGGATTTATTGCAGAGAAGCTTGATTATGGCGAACTGGATGATTTTGACAATGTAGCGATTCTCTGTGATGACGAAGAGCGTGCATTTGCCATGTACAAAGAACTGGAAGAATATGAGCAGGTGACATATCTTACGAATCAGTCGACCGTCTACAATGGCGGTGTGGTTGTTCTTCCGAAGTTCCTTGCGAAGGGTATGGAATTCGATGCAGTATTTGTTATCAATGAACAGGATGTAATGGAAAACCGGATCAGTCGGCACGCATTTTACATTTCCTGTACAAGGGCACTGCATCAGTTATATGTGATCGATATTACAAATGAAACTTGATTATTTTAAGTTTAAACTGCTGTAAATATACATTATCAAGATAAAACACTTGAAAATATCATTTTTGATGGTCTTTGAGTTGAGATATTGACGTATAAATGCAGGAGGACTAGAATGCCTCTTGTCAAAAGGTTTATCCCTTACAGGTAACACCGGATAACTCGTGACAATAAAATATTTGTTAAACGAGGAGATACGAAGATGAGCAGACAGTACGACCCATATGAGAATGTGGTAGCAGTGATGGAAGAAGCCATGAACATTGGCGGAATTGACAAGAGGATGTTTGAGATCATCAAGAATCCACAGCGTGAGACTAAGGTTTACCTTCCTGTGGAGATGGATGACGGAAGTGTTAAGGTATTTGAAGGATACAGAGTCCAGCATTCAAATATCAGAGGACCATTCAAAGGAGGTATACGTTATCACAAGGACGTATCTCTGAATGAAGTCAAAGCACTTGCAACATGGATGTCATTAAAATGTGCAGTGGCAAATATACCATTCGGGGGAGCAAAGGGTGGCATCAAAGTAGATCCGGCTACACTTTCCAGACGGGAATTGTGTGCATTGACGAGAAGATATACCTATGCGATCGAGCCGATCATCGGAGCAGACACCGATATACCTGCCCCTGATGTGAATACAAATGCACAGATCATGACATGGGTGTTAGATACATACAGTCAGTTAAAAGGAAAGCCTTGTCCCGGCGTTGTGACAGGTAAACCACTGGAGCTTGGCGGTTCCAAAGGAAGACCGTCAGCAACCGGACGTGGAGTTGTGATCAGTACCAAGCTGCTTCTTGCAGAGGATGGCAAGATGTTAGAAGGTACTAAGGTTGCAATTCAGGGATGTGGTAATGTTGGCGGCAATACAGCCAGAATATTTGGTCACAGAGGTGCAGTTGTTGTAGCGATCAGTGATGTGTCAGGTGGAATCTATAAGGAGACAGGACTGGATGCAGATAAGGTAACAGCTTATGTAGAAGCCGGTGGTCTGCTTGCGGACTATCAGGAAGATGGGATTGCACATATTTCAAATACAGATATTCTTACCTGTGATTGTGATGTGCTGGTTCCGGCTGCACTTGAAAATCAGATCACAAAAGAGGTCGCAGAGAAGTTAAAATGTTCTTATATCGTTGAGGGGGCAAATGGACCGACGGCAGCAGATGCAGATCCGATCCTTGCGGAAAGAGGCATCAAGCTTGTGCCGGATATTTTTGCAAACAGCGGCGGTGTTATTGTTTCTTATTTTGAATGGGTACAGAACATTCAGGAAATGACATGGGAAAAGCCACAGGTAAATGAGATGCTTGAAACGATCATGACGAAGGCATTTGGAGAGATTGTAGAGGAGAGCAAAAAGAGTCATTGTACTTTGCGGATGGCAGCCTATATCATTGCCTTAAAACGACTGATCCATACGGAAGAGATCAAGGGTATATTCCCGTAAAATATACAGATATAATACTACATGGTATTTTTAGTGCTGGATTTATCCTGTTATTAGTAGTAAAATACAGACAGGATAGATAGAAGTACATTGATATCAGAAATATGAAAAGGATGTCCTTCTCAGATGAAGGATGTCCTTTTTCTATACCAAAGTTTCTATATAAATGAAGGTATCTGGAAGATGAGATGTATAAGAAAATGGAGAGTAAAACTATGCGTGAAGTAAAAGAGACAGCTTACTGTCTGGATGAAGTCGATCAGAAAATCCTGGAACTGTTAGAGAAGGATGCCCGTATGTCTTTAAAGGATATTGCAGAATGTGTGTTCCTGTCATCAACAGCAGTATCTACAAGAATAGAGCGGTTAAAGGAAGCAGGGGTAATTGAGGGCTTTCAGGTACAGATCAATCCGATCGCACTGGGATATTATACAAAAGCATTTATTAATTTAGAGGTAGAGCCGAACGACAAACAGGACTTTTATCCATTTATCAAGAACTGCAAAAATGTTGTGGAATGTAATTGTGTGACCGGTGACTATTCCATGCTGATCGAGGTTATCTTTGAGACAACGATGGCACTGGATCTGTTTATCGGTGAATTGCAAAGATTTGGAAAAACAAAGACGTTGATTGCATTCTCGACCTCTGTAGAACACAGAAATATCTATTGGAAGAAAGAAGAACAGGAATCGAATACATAAATTTTTTTAGGAAGCGGATACTAACGAAACAGGTAAGGACGGAATAACTGTCTGCTGATTGAAAAGATGGGTGTTGGTTTTATTATTGACCATGAATCATGATCTCATAATGATCTGACAAATGGAAGAATGGGAGGCTGCTTATGAAACAGAACGTAAAGAAGAAAGAAACATATATTCCATCATCTAATGGAAGAGATAAATTACATGTCATCGTCTGGATTCCACAGGGCGAGATCAAGGCGATGCTTCAGATCTCCCATGGCATGATAGAGGATATGGAGCGTTATGACCATTTTGCAAGATTTATGGCTGCCAGAGGAATTCTGGTATGTGGAAATGACCATCTGGGGCATGGACTGACAGCAAGAAATAAATCGGAGATGGGTTACATGTATGCTTATGATGCCAGTAAGACGATGGCGGCAGATGTGCATCGTGTGACCAGATGCATAAAGCGGGCGTACCCGGATCTTCCATATTTCCTCATGGGACACAGCATGGGATCATTTATCGCGAGAAGATATATGTGTGAATATGCAAATGATCCAAAGTATCCTGCAAAGCTGCAGAAAAATGCCAGCATAGATGGCTTTATCTGTATGGGCACGGGCGGACATCCGAAGTTCATGCTGAAGATCGGAGAGGCGGTAGCCGGAGTTGAGAGTATGCTCCGTGGTGAGAAACATAGAAGCAAATTATTGCAGGTGCTGGCATTTGGTACTTACTTTTTCGGTATTCCAAAAATGACGATCATGAACGGCGAGAAACGGAAACGAACCGTGAAAGACTGGCTGAGCAGAGACTATGCTCAGGTTGACAAATATATGGCAGACCCGATGTATGACTATACCTTTACGGTAAAGGGCTACAAGACATTATTTAAAACATTGGAATTTATCCAGGATGAGGATAATCTGGCGAATGTGCCAAAGAATATGCCGGTATTATTTATATCAGGAAGCAAAGATCCTGTCGGACACTACGGTCTGGACGTGAAACTCTTATACCACAAATACAGCAAATATATCACGGACGATGTCAAATGCATCCTGTATAAGGATGCACGTCATGAAGTCATAAATGAGATCAACAACATTCAGGCATATTACGATATCTATAACTGGATCGACCTGCACACCATAGGGGTGTAAGGACGGAAGGACGGAAACACATTTTAGTAATAAAAACAGGGCATATCTGTAAAATACGCATGACTACCC
>DJPV01000017.1:0-14364 GCA_002437435.1 Lachnospiraceae bacterium UBA6403
AATATCACCACGCCTTGCAATCAATCTGATAATTTTATAACAAATGTATCATCTACTTTTTGAATATACCCTTCATTCGGATAATACGGCATATCCTTTGCCATTTTTTTCGCAGCTTTTTGCGTCTTTTTTTCATAATTTACATTATACTGTTTCCCAAATGCAGCACATAGATAAAGGCAAGCTCTCCGGCTACCATTCGTAGGTTTCTTCTTTTGATAATCCCACTCAAAGCTTGATGCTCCTATAGGTCCTTGTCTTAAGCAAGATGGGTTCAAAGGAGCCACCCATTTTCCTACAAAAATAACATTAGCCTGATCGTTTCCACCTAATAACCCAATCTCATGAATAATATCGGCTCCAACCTCATATTGCTGCATATTACATATATCATCCGTATAGAACAATGTCTGACTTCGTTCCAACTGACTACCTATAGAAATTACCATGACAATACCTGTAATCAGAACTATCATTTTTTGAAGATATGACGCAGGCAACATTTTCCAGATCATATAAAATGAATACATTCCCAAAAAAGCAACTGTAAATGTTACCGGAAGTCGTGCCCTGTCAGCAGGAATACCGCCTATTACAATATTAAGCGCAATCATACATATAACGTTGCCAATAATCATTATAATATAATCAAATTTTAGCCATATATTTTTCTTGCTTAAAAAAAACTTAACCACAAGAATCAACAAAAGAATAAGGCTTACAAGCAAAATATATCCTGCATATACATCTTTTCCAAATACAATATTCTTAAAATCTCTATATAAATTTCCTATAATCTGCCTTACTGGTTTCTTTCCCCATTTCACCTGAAGATAATCAGATGTTCCCCATTTCATCACTTTACATATCAACATATATGCACAATAGCTAACCAAAAAGTGTACAACTACGATTCCTGTTTTTTTCCAAAAGCATTTGCACACATCCTGCAATGATTCATCATTTGTCATTCTATCAAACATAAGTAAGAGACAGGCTGAAGCCTCTGTCAAATGTAATCCAGGGAATGATTGGTATGTTCCTATCGCATATGTCGCAAGCAAAAGCGATATAATTAGTTCTATCACATTCAATGCTATGCTATTTTCTTTTCCATAAAGCAAAAAGTCAAAAAGCGTGATAAATGATACTGCCTGAAATAATAATGCTATTGCTATTGCACCCTGCTGTAAACTAAAATAAAATTGTGTAGCCCATAAAGGACTTTAAATATACATAGAAAAACAATTATAATGCCAGTAACAATAAATAATTTTATTATTTTTCTAATCTCGTTTTTCATCGTGATTCTCTCCTGAAAATTCTTATACTTATCTAAATTACACCAATTAACATCAAAACCCTTAACATAATCTCTACAGATACCTTATCATTCCATCTTCCCGGATAACATGCTTTATATATAGATTGAATAAATGAATATCTTTTATTTAAAAAACGTCCTAATATAATTTGATTTTCTTTAGATAATTGATCTTTATAACTTCTGTAATACTCTCTTGAATTTTTCGTATAAATTGAAGTATTACTTATCATACCAACCCCTTTTTTTATTTTTTGCAATAAAGTACTAGGTGAATTATTACTTTCATGCATTCGATGCTCTGCAACCTCCTGATCATCAAATAATAATTTTCCAAACCCCATAGCTATCATGGAAATATACCAGTCATGGGACTGTATCTGATGCCAGTTGCTTTTCAAAACTTCATCCCGCATCTGCCTGTTAATTACCATAGCAAATCCATAACAGATTGAACTAGTAATGCTTTTGCGAAAACTGTATTTGTTTTTATTCGCATGATAATAACCTATCTTTTTACCATCTTTATTTACTAGTTTGAAATTTGCATGATATGCAATAGGAACATTATTATCAGTAGGTTGAATTATCTCTATTGCTCGTTCTAATTTTTTCTCATACCAGATATCATCCTGATCACAAAAAGCCCAAAAATCACCTGTTTCTGCCAATTTTAAAAGTTCAAAAAAACTTCCACAAAATCCAAGATTTTTTTCAACTAATAAAGTATATCTATTTTCGTTTTCTGTATTCTTTATCCAGCGTCTTATAATTTCTACCGTATGATCTTGAGAACCATCATCGCGTATATATACATGAAAATTTTGGAATGATTGTCTGTTAATACTATTTAATTGTTCTTCTATAAATTTCTCGCCATTATATGTCGAAATTAAAACATTAACCATAACATACATTATATTTTATCTATAAATTTTGTTGAAAAAAAACCCATAAATATGGAAACAATTAATATTGCTACTGTAAACATATAAAAAGATTGTGAACGTATTAGCTGAAATAAAGGTGATTTTCCTATCAAATTATAAATAAGTACAATATGCCATATATATATACCATATTCATACTTTGATAACCAAAGCAAAAACTTTTTAATATATTTAAAAGGAAATGGGCAACGATTAAAACAAAACAATATTCCTGCAAGGATTAATGCCAATACCGAATGCCATATGTAACTTAATAAATTATTAGTATACAGACCTATTTTATCTATAACTGTAATCCAAAATATCATAACTACAAATAAAACAATAACACCTATCCACCAATACCATTTCTTATCTTGTTTTCTTTCTGTGCATACCTTTGCTATAACCATTCCTACAACAAAATTATCCAGTGTATCCAATAATTGTCTACCATAAACAAAAAAATAAGTTCCATTTAATTCCGTATTATGTGCAATATAATTATAAATTAGACATTTACTTCCAATAGAAACAATTATTGCTAAAAACAAAATAATCCATTTATTTTTCTCAATTAATTTTTGCAAAGGTAATGCAATCAAATAAAATTGAAAAATTGTCGCAAGCGCCCACATGGCTCCATTTATAGAGCCATGTGTTGTAACAAATAAATTCTGAAAGAAAAAAATATGAGAAAAAATATGACATATGCCTTGGGGGGTTAATAAAAAACCAGCACAATCAGTTAATAACAACATGATTGCTAAACAAACATAATATTGCGGGACGATACGTGTAATTCTCTTTTTCATAAATGCTATCCAAGTATACCCTTTTCCATCTTTATTTTCAGCATTTATAATAGAATACGCTATTCCAAATCCACTCAAAACAAAAAATAAAGTTACTCCAATCTCTCCACCATACCCAATTAATTTATCCACATATAATACATGTGATAATGTAGGCATTGTGATAGCAAAACAATGATACACTATTATCGTTATTATTGCCAAACTTCGCAACATATCCACATTCTCATATCTTTTCATCTTATTCCCTCCAAATTAAATCATCAAGCGGAGCACATAAAGTTGTTTTATTATTTATACAATATTCAAAAGCTTCCTGTGCAATATCATTTCTTAATTTTTCTGATTCAATCAAATCTCGCAATTTATTTTCCCATTCATTTTCATCATGGCAAATAATCGCGTTCTTTCCATCTGCTACACACTGCTCTAGTTCCTCATTCCAACTCATAATAGTTGGAACCTTTACAAGTGCAGCTTCCATCCACTTATTTTCGGATTTACACGAATGGAAAAATGAATATTCCAGTGGCATTAAATTAATATCTACTGTTTGAATCAATGCTGGAAGTTTTTTCCAATCGACAAAATCAAAACGAATTATACGACTGCTGAACTCGTTGAAGTTATTGTCCAAATTTAACACTCCACCAATTTTCAAATATAGATTATCATATTTCTGCATCAGATTTCTGATAACATGCGATATCAATTGGAAATCTGCATCATGCGTCTTAGACCCACTAAAATAACCTAATATAACTTTCTCTTTATCCTTCTTTTTTCCGATAACCTTAAGTGACTCTACTAACATTTCTGCACTAGCTATATTCCTGTTAACTATAACCGGCTTGTTTGGATAGCATTCTTGAATGCCCTTTTTCATACAATTAGTTGAAGTTATAAATGAATCAACCTCATCCATACAGGATCTAATTTTAGCACTATATTTATCAAAGTCTTTGTATTCTGCATCTTTCAAGAAATCAAATTCTTTTATTGCTTCATAATTAAAAATATAATCATCAATATCATATAATACTTTTTTACCCGCATGATGAAATACCTGAATTATCTGATCAAGTTTTTCATTTTTTCTACAGCGATAAATAATTAACCGATTATATTGGTCAATTATGTCGATATCTACATCTTTTACTTCTATAAAATCAGATTGTATTCCCCGATATAATAACTGTTCTGCAAGATGTTCTACCCTGTAGCGAGATGAAAATGATATATACTCTGCAACAAAAAGTATTTTATCGTTGTGAACCACCGGCAATTTATTTTTTTTCTGATAGTCAACGATTTCTTTAACTGCGCTTTCACCAGAAATAGAAGACAAAATAAGCCCCTTATCGTAGTTTTTCACACGTTCCGCCGGTGCTCCTATGTTAAACACTGCTACAGGAATATTCATTTCCATAATTTCCTGTGTTGTGTACGAAAATGTTTCCGGCCAAATAGAAGGAATTAAAAATATATCTATATCATATTGATAAATTTTTTTAGGTAATTCACCAACGCTATATTTACCTGTTACAATAAATCTTTTATTTTCTATCTTTACTTGTTCATCCAGATATCCGATTAAAACAATATTTATATCTAAATGTTCCTTTTCAATGTAATCCAACATTTCTCTTACAATTGGTGCTCCTTTATGCTCAGAAAGAACGCCAAGAATCCCTATATTAAGTGTTGGTAATATTTTGTGTGTTTTTTGTAATTTAGGCATATACAATACACTATGTGGTATATACACAGTTGATAATCCCTCACCATACTGCTTCTGTAAAATATGTTCGGAGTCATGTGAAAAACATATGATCTCATCACATCCAACTAAAAACTGTTTCCAGTTCTTTTTCCAGAATCCCATATTCTGATATGCTGGATAATTATTTACACATTTCTCCAAGTTACATGTATCACAATTTTCTACATTACAATACTTTTTTTCTCCATTTAATAAATTAATAGTTGGGCAAATAGAAAAGTAATCATGCATCAGCATTATTAATCTAGCATTAGTTTTTTTCTTATACTGCAATATTTGTTCTAGTATTTCATATAAGTTTGGATATGTGACTAAATTATTAATTACTACTTCATCCATACAGTATTGATTTAAAATTTCCCACAAAGCATGAGTATCCGAAACCGAATACCGAACTTTATATTTATTATAGAACAAACTTATATTGTATACATTATGAAGATAATTATATACAACAATTAGTACAACTTCACCATTTGCACATTTTTCTTCTTTCTTCTTTTCAAGATAATCATTAGCTCCACCACCTAATGCATGATTAAAATATAATGTCTTTTTGCAATTTAATTTTAATGACAAATCAAATAAAGCAAATTCGCGAATTTCTCTAGCAGGATCTTCTGAACAATATGTTGCAACATCAATCTCATATGATGGATGTTTTGCTAAAAGCTTTAATCTATGATCTTCCAATAATCTCTTTTTCTCCTCACTTGGAAAGCTACCACCATGATTATGAAAAACAAATAAATTACATATATGCACATTACGATATCCTGCTTTTATAGCTCGCTGACACCAATCATTCTCCTCTGCATATCCCTTTCCGAAGTTTTCTTCATCCAAATAACCAATGTCTTTTAAAGCATATTTATTCATTCCCATACAAAAACCTACTCCTGTCGGCATGTCATATTGAATAGGTTTTAACTTTGCAAAGGTTGTATCAATTTGCTCTACATTCAAATTACCAAACAGCTTATTGTCGCTACAAAAATCAGGAAAGCTACAGATAGTTCCACTATTTGTAAATGGCGTTGTACTTGCAATCTTGACATCATCAAAGATAGGTTGCATTAACCTTTCCAGCCAATTTTCTGGGAGTTCAATATCTGTATTAACAATTGCAACATGCCCCTCCGCAACTTCTAACCCTCTATTAACCGACTTAAGAAATCCCAGATTTTCTTCATTCTCCAACAGTATAACTTCTGGGTGCAGCGAAGAAAAATCATGTAAATATGGCGATATTCTTTCATCCGGACTCTTATCATTAATTAAAATTAACTGAAATGGAACTTTAGTTCTATAAATTCCCTTAAATAATTTCTCAAGATAATGTAAGCCATTATAAATAGGTATAATAATACTTACTGTTTCATCTGTTTTATAAGTGTATTTATCTCCTGCCTGAATCATTATGTCTTTTTCATAACTGTATAAATCAGGATATACGGTTTGGACGCTTGTATCATAAATTACATTAGGTAACTTTCTTAATCGCAAAAACTCTTTGAAATTAGAAGGCTTTAAATAAAACAAATATGGTTTTATACCATTTTTTTTCATTTCATCAAGATAAAATTTTCCTTCTGAAAAAAGCGATAATCCACATGTTCCAATTTCTTTCGTTTCTTTTTTATTGTTCCGTATATATTGAATGAAAATCTGCCCTTTTTTTAAGTTTCTAACTTCCCACTCCGCAACAAAACCACAATAAAGCAAAGAATCATCCTTAAATGTTTCCGCCACATCTTCACGCTTTATATTTGTAACCGTATTTAATTTTTTTATATAATCCCCTTTTTTGTAAACAACAGAAAACGAAGTTATTGTCTCATCTGGAATCATCCATCCCTGAACAGATAAATGATTGTCCAAATATCGACATATGTCTATATTAATAACCGGCTCATTATGTGTTTCTTCATGTTTTCCGCTTAACATTCTTATCCAATTGGTCCCTTTCCATATAACTGAACTCTGAATTTCATCCAATGTATGCTGATAATAGTCCAAATCAGATTTCATAGTCTGCATTTCTTCTTTTATCTGATTTAATACTTCTTTACATGATTTTTCTTCTTCCACCACAACATTTATTTCTTTTCTTAACCGTTCATTTTCACTGTCTTTTTGTTCTATATCCTTTTTCTGTTCAGATATTTCATTTTCAAGATCATGAGCAGTTAAAAACTTAATATTACCGATAACCCTTATTTTATTTGCATGATCAATATTCAATACATACCATGGATCATCTGTATAAAAATAATCTTTTTGCTTTTTACAGCCATTATGATATGTGTATTCTGTAATTTCATCATCAACTATAAAACTAGTTTCACATTCACACGCTCTTTCTGTCGGATCCCAGCGTATACTATGAATATTATTATATTTATTTAAATCATACGTAATAGTAAATTGACCATCTGTACCTATTTTGGTCTCAGTCGCTATAACATCAGCTTCATTAAACCCTTTCCCTCTATTAATATATAATTTTGAATGCAAATATCGTTCTTCTTCCAGTTCCTGTATAATTGTATCCAGTGAAAAAGGAATTTCCGGTTGAGCAAATTTTTCTAAAAATCCGCTTCCAACATATTTGTAAGCAAAATGTTTTGCCCACGCCAAAAAAACATTCTCATCTTCCGATGAAATGTTAAACCAGGTCTGCATTATTCTTCTATCCAATACTGCGTAATATTCTGGACGCTTATTATATAGTTCATTTATCGCACGCCAAATAATGAATTCCGTTGGAACTGGTATTGGAAAAACCCATTCGCAATCAATAATAACATAGCGATCATTTAATTTATAAATATTATCCAATATAAGATCAACATTTGCTGGATTTACGCATTTATATGTTCGATCCGTTTTTTCAGATCCAAAAAGTTCGATAAATTTATCTGAATAAAAACTATTACTTTCCTGTGTTGCCGGAAAAATGTTCGAATATATTTCTTTTAATAATTGTTCAGTACCTTCAATATCTCTATTGTCCAATGCTTCACAAATAACAGAATTCATATTTTTTTCTTTTAAATATGAATATTGGCATAACTCTAAATTTTCTGTTTCGTCCGCTAAATAATTGACTTTACCATATGCAATATTGCTACTGGTTTTTATATTTAAAATATGTGAGGAACTTTCAACAGTTAATGGATATTTCTCAACTTTTCGTTCTCCACGTTTATTTGCAATTATCCGCGTTCCAATTTGAAATTTTGGTGCTCGCTCACTATTAATTTTGGCATACAAGATTTGATTTTCATCTTTATTTTCAGACTCAGATTCTATAGTAGCCTCCACTAAAAAAGAATTAGCAAATTTGTCAGCTATTTTTTCTTTACGCAATATACTGAACACATGTTCCTGTTTGAAAAAATTAACCCGATCTTTTTCATACTGTTTGCACGATCTTCCATATTCCATTGTATTAATCGTATCATCAGTAAAAATTTCCTGTGGAAATTTATAATCAGGATATGGATAGAAAAACTTTACCTTCTGAAGCCCTGCCTCGCAACAAATATCCTTCATCTCTGTTTTACTAAATGTTCGAACTGTACTGACTCCCTGATAATTGTTTAAACCTAAAAAATGAATATTCGTATGATCTTCAGAAGATCCTGCAAAATATTTTAGACCTAATCTATTTTCTATTGCTATCAACATTTTACCCGTGGGCTTCATATATGCTACAGTATTCTTCAAAAAATCCACATATGGATTATCTCCTTCTGTAAAACTTCCAGCATATTCAAATACTCCATTTAAAATTACATAATCAAACTTTTTGTCAAAGTTTATATCATTTAAATTACCAACATATATTGTAAGATTATCATATTTCTTATGTCGCTCATAATTAATGGCTGCACGTCTCTTTGATAATTCTACTGACGTAACATTGGAACATTTATTACATAATATTCCCGTAATAGCTCCACAACCAGCTCCGATTTCTAATACATCAGCATTTTTCTTAAAAGAATACCAGTTTAAAATATTTTCTCTCATTGGAGATAAATGATATAAGATTGGAAATGAAAGTTCATCTTCTATATCATGAATGTCCTGATTTTCTTTTACTATCTTTAATATCTCATTTTCAACATCCCCATCTGAATACAAATCCTCGCCATTATAATAATCTAAATTAAAAACAGCCATTATTCGCTCTCCTATATATTACTTAATCTCTACTTCTGAATACAAATCGTATAATCCATCTGTATTTTTATCTGAAATCACCGTCATGTTACATGCATCATACAATCTGTGATATACTACAAAATCTCCATCTTTATATCCCGTACATCCAAAGGATAATAAATATTCTCCACCTTGAAGTGATAGTTTTTGATGAAACGTTATTGTTTTTTTCTCACCCGAATGAACAACTCCAGTAGAAATTCTTTCATACATGGTATTTGTTCCGGTTATCGTTATTCCCTTCAAATCTTTAAAAGCCAACGCAAATATAGGTTCTGAAACATCATTTAGAAAATGCACTTTCATAACTACTGTAAATTCTGTTCCCTTTTCTATTGCGTTTGTAATATTGCCATTCTGATCGATTATGCCAAAGTCATATATCTGTGCATCTCCATTTCCATATATATTTATATTAGGGTTAACTGTTATCTGAGACTGTAACAAAACTTCACTATCATCAATGATATTCTCTATTGAAGGTTTTTCCTTTTCTCCAGCGTCTTCATCATATTGATTTACCAATATTTTTTTGTATATATCAATTATTTCCTTTGGCGTATTTTCCGCAACCTTATGCCCCTTATTCAACAAAATTGCACGATCACAATATTTACTAATACTTCCAAGATCATGACTGACAAATAAAATCGTTTTTCCCTGTTTCTTAAATTCCTCAAATTTATGATAACATTTTGATTGAAAAAAAACATCTCCTACTGCCAAAGCCTCATCCACAATTAATATTTCAGGATCAATATTAATTGCCACTGCAAATGCAAGTCGTACAAACATTCCACTGGAATATGTCTTTACCGGTTGATTTATAAAATCTCCAATATCCGCAAATGCTAAAATATCGTCTAATCTAGCATCTATTTCTTCTTTTGTAAAACCAATCATTGTTCCGTTCAAATACACATTTTCTATTCCTGTGTATTCTTGGTTAAACCCGGCTCCCAGCTCTAGTAATGCTGATATTCTTCCATTTACTTCTACGTTACCAGCTGTTGGGTTTAATACACCGGTAATTATTTTCAAAATTGTAGACTTTCCAGCACCATTCGTACCTATAATTCCTACCGATTCTCCCTTTTTCACTTCAAAGCTTATATTATCTAACGCAAAATGTTCTGTATAGCATTGTTTTTTTGTTAAACCAAGAGAATCTTTTAATCTATCACTTGGTTTATTATACAATTTATATAATTTTGAAACATTATTTACCTTTACTGCTATTTCATCCATCTTTATTTTCTCCTATAGAACATCTGCAAAATGCACTTTCAATTTTCTAAACAAAAATCCACCACATCCTAAAAGGCATATGGTTAAAACCCAAAAATATACTGTCATATTGGCATTATTCCATAACCATTCTTTTGTAACTAAACTTTGTCGATACCCATTAACAATATAAAACATTGGATTCAATTCAAGTATTAGCTGTAAAATTGGAGATGTCATCGTTTTATAGTTCCACATAATTGGAGTAACCCAAATACCAATTTGAAGCAAAATTCCAATAATTTGTCCCAAATCTCTAAAAAAGACAACTAACGCACTTGTAATATATGTTAATGCAATTACCAATACAAACATACAAAAAGAATAATACAACATTTGAATTGCATAAATACTAATACCATAACCCGATAAAAGATATATAACTACTACAACCGCTAAAAAAAATATATGAACAAATAATGCTGATACCACTTTTACAATAGGAATAATGCTCACATTAAAAACTACTTTTTTTACTAAATAACTATATTCTATCAAACTATTTGTTCCACTTTGTAATGCTTCCTGAAAAAAGAACCATGGGACTAAACCAGATATTAACCACAAAACATAAGGGCATCCATCAATCGGGCCACCTTTAAATGCCACCTGAAATACAAACCAATATACCAATATTGTCACTATTGGTTGAACAAAAGCCCAAACTATACCAAAATATGATCCAGCATATTTTGTTTTAAAATCATTTTTAGCTAAATTTAAAATCAATTTATAATTTATCAAAATTGTATAAAGTGAATCAATAATTTTATCAAACCTAAATAATATTATAATACATATTAAATCAATAAAAAAACATACAACTATATTTTTTACCAAATTACAAACCCAATGAATATGATTCATTGCCTTATAATTCAAAGAATTAAAATTCAATCCGATATAAGGGTCTCCTGACACTGTCTTAATCACAATTTCGCCGTTTTCATAAGAAACAGAATTAATATCATTTTGTAAATCTGAGATAATATCATGCATGTCAACTGAAAAATTTTTGTGTTTATACTGTATATTAATATTTTTTATATTGATTACTGTCTCTGAATCTCCCAGATCCAATCTGAATTTTCTTGCCTGCTGCGGAACCGAAAAAATCATTCTTTCAATTTTACCTTTGTTATTATAATCTGACTTGCAAGATTTTTCTTCACTCCAGTCATCTCCATCTGTATATGCATAATAAACTTGAATATTCGTTTCTTTTTCTGCCGACATATCCATTTCAAATTGCATATTTCCCATATTGTATTGATCTACATAACGTATAAATATAACATTACTTATCACCATAAATAATACAATTAAAATTTTAATAAATGTTTTCTTATTCATTATTTTATCTCCTAAATCTCAATACAATATAATACTAAATCTTGCCAAAAAGCATCATAAACCTTAAAGTCAACTCAGAACTCCATGTAGGTCTCCAACGTTTCCAATAAAACGCTTTTTTTATAGACTTGATAAATGAATATTTCTCATAACAAAACCATCTTACTATCTTACAATCTTGATCATTTATTATTTTACCGAATACACGATCAAATTCCTTTGTTATAGAACTTATCTCTGCATTACCTCTCCATGCCCTTTTAAACCATGCTATCTTCGCTGATAATGTGTTTGCAGACACACTACTATCTAGTCTTCTATGTAGACTCAACGGCTCATCATCATAATATACTTCTCCAAATTTCATCACAACAAGCTCTGTCCACCAATCATGTGTAATTAGCCTTTTAGGATCTCCCTTTAATACTAACTCACGTAAAGATTCATTTAATACCGATGAAAATCCCATATGAATACATTCTGTAATAGCTCTTGTAAAATAATAATTATATGATGGTTTTTCTACTTTTTGCTCTATTTTCAAATTTTCATTTGTATTATAATATGCACTGTGAAACATTCTCGGCTTATTATCAGAGAAACTGCCAAGCCACTTCACGGCTTTTTCAATTTTTGTTTCCAACCATATATCGTCTTGATCACAGAATGCCCAGTATTTTCCCTGCTTAGCTATTTGAAGCAGTTGCAGAAAACTAGATCCATAACCTACATTCTGTCCAACTATAAGATGTATTTTCCCATTTTTCTCAAATTCTCTTAAAACTTGTACAGTATTATCTGTAGAACCATCATCACGCACCCAAATACAAATATCTTTATATGTTTGATTTAATATACTGTTTATCTGGTCTTTTATATATTTTTCACCATTATACGTGGATATCAAAACATTCACCATGATTTCTATCTCCCCATTTCATCAATGGCTGTCTTTCTCTTCCTTCATCTCATCCGCAGCCTTCTTCTCATAGATCGCAATCTGCTGCGTCAGATTCTTGAATTTATTCTCCAGGTTGGATAGCTCTATCGTCATCATAAACGATTTGATCAACAGTACCGCTATAATAAAGAGGTATACTACGTTCGCCGGCGACATCATACCCATCTTTCCGGTGATCCAGTATACGATCTGTGGAAATACTGACATAACGATCATCAAAAATGCCATGATGATCCAGAATAACGCATATTCAATCTGCATCTTGGAATTGCGGATTCTCCATATTACATAAAACAAACTGATCACCGACATTGCGATCAGTAATACTCTTAACATAATAGACATAACTGCTTATACCCCTCTTTTCATAATGATATGCTTACTGTCTCTCTTACGAAAGCTCTGGATCAGCAGAATCGATATCAGCATACGGAGCATATACATTGCTGATCTGGAAAAATTCAGATAACTTTTTCCGGCAGTTCTTTCATCCATTTCTACCTGCACCTCTGCGATGCTCGCTCCCTGTTTTAGCAGATAAGAAATCGTATCCGGTTCCGGTCCGTAATTCATGTTGACTGCAAATTCCTTTATCATTGTTTTATTAAACATCCGCATACCGGAGGTCGGATCTGATATTCGTTTTCCGGTAGTCAGACGGATCGCCGCTGTAATCATCCGTGAGCCAAGCATTCGCATGCTTTTTTCTTTCTTTTTTGTCACAAAACGCGAACCAATTACAATATCATATCCCTGTTCCATTTTCTCAAGCATAGCCTCGATATATTCCGGCTTATGCTGTCCATCCGCGTCAAACTGTAATACACAGTCATAGTTTTTATAATATGCATATTTCAGTCCTGTCTGGAATGCGCCGGCAAGCCCCAGATTTACCGGAAGATCTATGATCTCAAATCCATTCTTATGACATCTTCTGGAGGTATGATCCGTCGATCCATCATTTACAACTATATAATCATACTCCGGGTATTTCTCTTTAATTGTATTTACCACACCCACGATATTATCTTCCTCATTATACGCAGGTATAACCATCAGTAACTTCATATGCAGATCTCCATTCTCCTGTGAAATCGTCTTACAGACTATATTTCATTTCCCTTCTCGCTTGTACCATAAGCCCCCGCCAGAATCCGTGCGATCCACTTCGGCCAGAACTTGCAAAACACCTCAAAATCCTCCTGCCCTCTCTCATGATCCCGGATCGTTGCACTCGTCTCACTATCCTCATGAATACGATGTGCCATCAGACATTTGGGAATATATACGAATTCACCTTCTTTTCTGCTCAGCCATTCCCAGGTCTGCCAGTCCAGATTGCTTCGAAAATGTTTCTGGAATAAAGTCTCTCTCTTTTCCTGTGCCAGATATTCCCATATAACTGTTTTATGATATGTGACAGCCGGACAGCAGATCGCATTTCCAAATCTGAGCACAGCTCGTTTTCTCCGTCTACGTCCCTGCTTCTTTTCATTTTTTAACGGAGCAAGCAGAATCCTTTTTATCTTCAGATTCTTACGGTCTGAATACTTTCTGTCACCTATCAGTTCTCTGTAATCAGAAAACAATAAGAGCGTTTTTCTTCCTTCTGTATCTTTCTGCTCCGCTATCTTCAATATCTCCTCTGCATACGCAGGCTCATAGATATCGTCCTGATG
>DJPV01000017.1:14433-64827 GCA_002437435.1 Lachnospiraceae bacterium UBA6403
CGCGATATTGGATCTTCCATCACGGACATAATAGGCTATATCATATTTTCCACATATATTTTTTAAATAATCACCAGGCGTTGATGTTGCCAGACAAATAGTGCTCGCAACTGTCTGTTTCTTCAAAGACCGGATGCACGCTTCCAGATATGGACTTTCCTTATATGCACATATAACAAATGTATGCTTCTTTTCAGCCATTTTTCTTCTCCATCTGTCTCACCAATCTATTTCCATGCAACACTGTTGTATCTTACATTGCTCCTGCAATGATCTGTAATACAATCAATACCTCTGTAGCGATTACAGTCATCCAGACATTCCTGCATTTTTCCTCACTTACATGAACAATCGATGTAGTGGCCGCCATATAAAACAATGGAGCAACGCACAGGAAATATCTTCCCTGCACACCACTGATCTTACTTGATGATATCGGTGTAAATGCAACCAACATCGACAGCAGGATCAACACAAGTGATACCAGAAATACTGCAAACATATATATGCGTTTCTTTTTGCTTCCGCAATATGTATCACCTTCAACATTTGAAAACAATACCAGACTGAATACCAACACTAAAAGCAATACCCAGCTGATCTTTATATCAAGCCATGATAAAAGGCCGCCAAAGAATCCACGCAGCAGCGTTTCGCCTCCATTGATAAATGTATTCCAATACAAATAAACTACATTAAGCGGATGATGGATCAGATATCCCAGAGAGTATAATGTATCTTCCGTTATCTCTGTATCCTGACCTGCAAATAACTGTTTTATAACCGGGAAGTAATAATATAACGCTCCGCAAAAAACAACTGCAATTCCGCATATCACTGCTGTTATAAGTATTCTCTTTTTGCATTTTGGTATTGCATTCAGAGAATGATCCTTCTTTTTTGCATGTATCAGTAAAAATACCAGCAACAGTACCGGAAGATATACGCCGCCTTTTACGACAGCGGTCAGGATACCACAGATCACCAGCAGAACTACCTGCCACTTTTTATATGTTTTCTCCAATGAAAGACTCATGCATAAGGCAATGAACACATATATAACTCCATTTATCATTGCATCATAGGAAGCAGATGCCCCCTGTTGAAGTGCAATTGGAAGAAAGCCAAGTGCCGCAAGCATGTTCTTTCCAACCGGAAGTATCCGTATCGCAAATCCTGTCAACAATACAAATACCAGTAAGTTCATAAATCTTCCGATCAATAACATAAGCATGGTTGAAAGTCCAAGCAGCCGTCCGATCGTAATTCCAAGTGCCATCGGGATAAAGAAAATACCAGGCACGATATTACTGGAATCCACATAAGAAACTGTTATAAGTTCTCGTTCCTCCGGTTTTTCAAATGTATGATGCGCCAGCTGGTAATAGGAATTACTCTCCACACCATTCGCAAGCATATCCTCCATTTTTACATCACATGTACGCTTATATATCGTTCCATCAATGCCTGTATCTCCTACAAACATCATTTTATTTGAATACTTATATGCTGTATCTATATGCCACGGCTCATCCGGTACACCATGTGGTGCAATGACCACATTCATGATCATTCCAAATAGTAACGCCATCGGAATATAAAACTTCGATACCGGAAGTCTCTTAACAACAACAAGCATATACATAAGTTCAAAGAATATCAAAAGTGCCAGACACAACACTGCATACATGCTCCGAAGCTGCCAGCAGCTTGCATATTTCATTCCTGATATAATATTCGTCTTATTTGCCGGATCTCCCCCGAACATCGATACAAAACCGGGTTTCTGATCTGCGTTCACATAAAATACGGCATCACCCGGATTCTGAAGTTCCATCGTAAGCACAAGCCGTTTTCCCTCAGAATCTTGAAACACCGGATCATCCCATATTCCTACACGGATTCTTTTTTTCTTATCCTTCTTTGCAGCTCCTTTTGCCAGCCTGTCAATCTGATAATAAAGTTTCCCGGTATCTGCATCAGAAATTGTGATATGAAGCATTGCATCCGGATTTGATACCACTCCAACCGTTTCAACATACAATACCTGAAGATCAGGTACTGTACATTCAAAGGTTTCTACAATAACAGGATTATTTGCAGACATTTCAACCTGCCCATTATCCTTATGTTCTATCTTAAGTGTAGCAAATACCGGCTTTGTAAATTTGTCTGCAAGCTGTGCTTTATACACCAATGCAAAAACAAAGCATAGAACCAGTCCTAAAATAACTGCCCAAAATATCTGTTTTTTACTCCATCTCTGCCCTGTCTGCTTCATAACTACCTCATATTATATATTACATAATATCTACATCTGCGCTGTAATCAACGCCATCGATCTTAAATCCGAACATCTTATAGAATTCATCCCAATATCCATCGATATCAGCAAGCTCCTTAACATTCTCGCTGGTTACGGCATCCCAGTTCTTCGCAACTGCTTCCTGAATATCATCTGCCATTTCCCAGTCGTCCATACGGATAAATCCATTCTCGTCTGTCTCTGCTTCTCCGGCCATCTTATCAAGGAAAAGTCTTGCCATCTGCTCGATGCAGCCCTCATGAACACCCTTTGCCTTCATCTGCTTATAAAGCAGCGTAATGTATAAAGGAACAACAGGAATCGCTGCACTGGACTGTGTAACAAGTGCCTTGTTGATCGCTATATATGATGATACATTTTCAAATTTTTCATTGATTATATCGCTCGACTTATACAGGTCTTTCTTAGCCATACCGATCGAACCCTCTGCATAGATCGGAAATGTGATCTTTGGTCCGATATAAGAATATGCAACTGTTATTACATGATCTGCCAGAACGCCCGCATCCGATAACGCCTGCATCCAATCGATCCAGTCCTCACCACCCATTACCTTGATGGTGTTCTCGATCTCTTCCTCTGTTGCAGCAGGAATGTGTGCCATCGTAATGGTATTGTCCTTCAAAACCAGAGTCTTATTTGTATATTCTTCACCAACTGTCTTAAGAACAGAAGTATACTTATGTCCATCCGGTGTTACACGTCTTGGTGCTGCAAGGCTGTAAATAACCATATCAACTTTTCCCATATCTGCTTTGATCGTGTCGATCACCTGCTGCTTGATCTCCAGTGAGAATGCATCACCATTGATCGTCTTTGCATACAAACCGTCTTTCTTTGCTTCTTCTTCAAATGCTCTTGTGTTATAGAATCCTGCGGTTGCGGTTCTTCTTCCATTTGACTCTTTTTCGAACATTACACCAAGTGTATCTGCACCGTAGCCAAATGCAACTGCTATCCTGGAAGCAAGTCCATATCCGGTAGATGCTCCGATCACCAGCACCTTCTTCGGTCCGTCAACCTTTGGCTGCGCCTTTACATATTTGATCTGATTCTTAATGTTTTCTGCACATCCAACCGGGTGAGCGGTGGTACAGATGAAATCTTTCACTCTTGGTTCTACTACCATTTTAATTTTCTCCTCTAATCATCCGATCTGTCCGGATGTTCTTTCTCAATTTATATTTATACATTTCGTATCAATATCTGGTTATATCCAGGTTACATCTGTGGACGTTCTTTGTTTGCAAACTTCGTGTAATCCTGCATCCATACAAGGTCAACCGATCCTGTAGCACCTTTTCTTTGTTTTGCAATGATGATCTCTGCGATACCTTTCTTCTCGGTATCCGGATTATAATAATCATCACGGTAAATGAACATTACTACGTCCGAATCCTGTTCGATCGCACCGGATTCTCGCAGATCGGCAAGTACCGGTTTGTGATCCGGTCGGGAGTCAACCGCACGGTTTAACTGTGACAATGCAATAACCGGAACATCCAGCTCTCTTGCAAGCACCTTTAACGCTCTCGATGTATCTGAAATGAACTGCTGTCTGGATTCTACATGCTTATTCGTACTCATCAGCTGTAAATAGTCGATGATAATAAGTCCCAGATCATTGTTCTGTTTTAATTTTCTGCACTTCGACCGAAGATCGGCTACGGTGATCGCTGAATTATCATCTACGAAGATCGGAGCATCTGCAATTACCTCTGTACTCTCCATGATCTTATCCCATTCATCGTCCACCAGCTGTCCGGTCTGGATCTTCTGGGAATTTACCAGAGAATCAAGGGCAATCATACGCGTTACCAGCTGTTCCTTTGACATTTCCAAGCTGAAAATAGCCACAGGAATCCGCTTCTTAACAGCTACATGATGCGCAATATTAAGTACAAATGCTGTCTTTCCCATAGCAGGACGTGCCGCTACCAGGATCAATTCTGATCCATGCAGACCTGTCAGCATATTATCCAGATCAATAAATCCGGTCGGTACACCGGTAACTCTTGTATTCTGTCTGGACGCTGCCTCGATCTGATCAATAACATCTAACACGATCGAATCGATCGGCGCAAAATCATTTGCACCATTTCTCTGCTGAACGATCTTATAGATCCCACTCTCTGCTGTTTCAAGCAGGCCATCCACATCATCGGTGTCCAGATAACAGTCTTTTTCGACATCCTCACACATTTTGATCATACGACGAAGCACTGCTTTATCCGCAACGATCTTCGCATAATATTTCGCATTTGCCGATGTCGGAACTGCAGCTATGATATCCGCAATATAACTCATGCCGGCAACATCTTCCGGAATATTTTTCTCTCGAAGCCTGTTGTTCAGTGTGATCAGATCGACTGCCATTCCTTCCTTAAACAGCTCGATCATATTCTCATACAAGATTGCATTCTGCGCACTGTAAAAGTCATCTTTTGTCAGTATATCCGATACGTCTACGATGGCATCACGATCCATGATCATGGAGCCTATCACCGACTGTTCTGCATCCAGGTTATATGGTTGTTTTTTCCTGATAAATGCATCTTCCATTAGTCAGCCTCTTCCACCTTTACTGTAAGCTCTGCCTGCACCTGTGGATGGAGCTTGATCTTTACGGTAAATGATCCCATTGCCTTGATTGCATCCTTCAGAACGATTTTCTTCTTATCGATATCGTAATGCAACTGGCTCTTGATCGCGTCTGAGATCTCCTTCGAGGATACTGAGCCAAATGCTCTGCCGCCCTCGCCGACCTTTATACCAACTGTAACGGATGTTTTCTCAAGTTCTGCTGCCAGTGCCTTTGCTGCTGCAAGATTCTCTGCCGCAACCTTTTCTTCATGTGCTTTCTTTAACTTATAATCATTCAGGTTTTTTGGTGTTGCCTCAAGTCCAAGCTTTCTCGGTATAATATAATTTCTGGCATGTCCGTCACTGACATTTACCAGTTCACCTTTTTTTCCAAGACTCTTTACATCTTCCAGTAATATAACCTTCATATCAAATATCTCCTTCCTTGTACATCTCCTCAAGCAGGTTGACAAGCTGTTCTTTTACTTTTTCCTTTGTTGTATTCTTAAACTGTGCGGCTGCGATATTCGCATGTCCGCCGCCACCCATACGCTCCATGATGATCTGAACATTCACATCATCAATGGACCTGGCAGATATCTTTACATTTTCTCCCAGCTGTGCGACTACAAAGGAAGCACGCACACCTGCAATATTCAACATTTCATTTGCCACCTTAGCTGTCAGCACGGACGGTGACTCCGGTCCTTCCTTCGGTTCAAATACCGATACGGCAAACATTCCGAGAATCATCTCTGCATTTCTGACACCATCCGCCTTCTGTCTGTATGTGTCAATATCACTTCTGAACATCTTTCTGACACGCATAACATCTGCACCGCTTCTTCTTAAGTAAGCAGCCGCCTCAAAGGTACGAACACCGGTCTTTGTCAGGAAGTTATCCGTATCGATCAGAATACCCGCATACATCGCATCCGCCTCAGATGGACGAAGCTTGATTTTCTCATCCATATACTGTAACATTTCCGCGATCATTTCACATGCCGATGATGCAAATGGCTCTACATAAGAAAGAGTCGCATTTGCGATCACATCCTTCGTCTGTCTGTGGTGATCGAATACAACCACCGTCTTTGCATAAGAGATCAGCTCTTCGCACTCTGTCAGACTTGGATTATTCACATCTACGACTACAAGCATCGTATCCGCATTTATCATCTCGATCGCCTGTTCATTATTGATGATCATATCATCACCATACATACTGTTTGCTGTAAAATTACCATAGATCGGACTGATTGCTGATGACACTTCATTGATAACGATATGTGCCTCTTTATTCATAGAATTCACCATACGATATACACCGATCGCAGATCCAAATGCATCCATATCCGGATCCTTGTGTGCCATGATGATTACCTTCTCTTTTGTCTCTAATAACTCCTTAAACGCCAGTGTCTTAACACGGGCTTTTACACGGGTGGATTTCTCTGTACCCTGACTTCTTCCTCCATAATAAGTAATCTTATCATTGGATTTTAATACAACCTGATCACCACCACGTCCCAGGGCAAGTTCCATCGCGGAACGCGCCGCTTCAAAATCAGCCAGGAAACTAGGATATTCCGTTCCAAGACTTATAGATAATGTAAGCGGCAGATCATTTCCGATATTGATTGCCTTTACTTCATCCAGCAACGCAAATTTATTCTCCTGAAGCTGTGGAAGATATTTCTTCGGCATAACGAACATATACTTATCCTTTTCATAGGAACGTACGATTGCGTCTACATTTGCCATATATTTATTGATCTTTCGATCTACAAGTGCAACTAACAGTGAATGGCGGACTTCTTCCAGATCATCGAATATCTCATCATAATTATCGATATAAATCAGACCGGTAACAAGCTTCTGTTCCTCATTCTCCTTCGCCAGTTTGTTCTGCTCCGTCATATCAAACAGATACATAGCGATAAATGTCGTAACGCCGTCTGTATGTTTCTTTCTCCTCGAGGTACGTGTCTTTTTGTTCTCCTCCTGCAAGCCTGTATTCTGTACAGTCTCCGGTGCATCTGCACTTTCCTGCGTTTCCATTTCAGCAGCCGTATCCACCGGACCATTCGGATTTACCCTGACACTCTTTATCTCTACCTTATATTCTCTTCCATTATATTCGATATCTGCATGAACTGTATCTTCACCCTCAGTCGGTATCATCTCATGTGTTAATCCCTCAAACACCTGCATAGCTGTAAAACGCATCAGCTTACGCTTACTGGTATTTGTGATATGTGCAAATTCATCATTTACCCATGCAAGTCTTCCTGTCTTATCCAGGATAGCATATGGTATAGGAAATTCACGGATCAGATCCTTCTGAACTCTTCCATTTTCCATTGCCTGATTTGCAAATAATGCATCGCTGGATACGCGGGAAGATATATAAAGGACGATAGCCATAGCCGCGTAAACAGCAGTAATAATGATACCTACCACACCTGCTGCCACACTGATCGTAAACATCCAGATATCAAACACCACAAACAATGCGATCATATAGAGCGGCATCTGTGTATAAATATCATGTTTTTTATTTGTATGTTTATTTTCGTTCATGACGAATCTGTCCTTTCCGGATAACATGCATCCTGTTTATTTTATTTGTACTCTCTGTCTGCTCATCCGTGTGATCCAGTGGATCAGGATCATTCCAAACGCAACAAGACAAAATGTCAGACCTGCGATATATTCAAATCCTGTCCAATATGATACATCCGGGAAGATGTAACGGACAGTTGCCCGTGCCGGGCTCTGGCAGAGATAGATAAACAGGCTCATCTCTCCCAGGAATTTACTTACTTTATTATCAAAAACACCTGATATTGCTGACTGCTTACTGGCAGTGATCGCTATTGCAAATAACAGTAAAATGTTATTATAAAATACACAGGTCTTTCCTCCATCATGCATCATAAAGATCACCAGCAGATACAGAAAAATCTCCGCAGCTCCCAATAACCGTTTTACCGCCGGACGGAATTCTTTTTTCTTCAGATATTCCGCAAACATATATACCAGGCATCCGATATTCAGCCCTACAAAAGCACGCAAAATGCCATGCGTGATAACCCCTTCAAATTTTGTAAAGCCATTATATCCGACAGTGTTATAAAAGTATCCCGATATTAAAAGTGCGGTAACCGGCGCAATGATCAGTGTATAAGTGTCCTTATACTTTCGTAATAATGGATAGATCACCAGCATGGCAATAAGCATAGCCGAGATATACCAGGTGATCATTACAACCTGTGTTCCCTGTACACCTGACATGGACAGCAGTAAAAAGTTTGGAATCATCTTCACGATTGCAATAAATAATCCAATAATTCCTTCCTTTAGATATACATATCGGCCGGCTTCCACAAACCATACACAAAGCCCAAGGGCATAACAATACAGATATGCCGGTAAGATCCGCCGAATCTTATGAAGGACAAAGCCGAATGTCTCTTTTCCAAGAGAAAGATCAGCATGACGTTCTTCTGCTTTCGCAGCTGATACACACATGAAATATCCTGATACAATAAAGAACATTTCAACTGCATATCGTCCCCATTCCAGCAAATACCCATGCTTGCCGCCATATACCTCACCTACATGAAAGACAAGTATTACCAGACAAAATACAAATTTCCAGAAGTCCAGGGCTCCATTGTATTTTTTATTCATTTCTATTTCTCACTTTTCTTCTTATACTGGCTCATTCTTGTATCGATCTTATTTGTGATACCAAGTCCGAAAGCCTGTTCATTTTCTTTATACTGTAACAACGCACGGAACATATATACATCTTCCGGTGTTGTAACCTTGATATTTCCTCTGTTGCCTTCAACAATATGTGCCACGATATTCTGGCTTCTGATGATCGTACATGCATCAACCATTCCCTCATATCCGGTCGGAGTTGCGCGGACAACATCATGAGCTGCAATGATATCCTTCAGGTAGAAGGACTGTGGTGCCTGTGCAGAATATGTGTCTTTTCTAGGTGGAACTGAATCAATCTCAACACCATTCTCACTGATCATGATCGTCTCATAGCAGGCAGTTGATGTGATCGCATTACCGTATTTTTTAACACTCTCTATATTATTGGAAATAACATCATATGAAACATATGGACGAACACCATCATGAATCAGAACAATAGAATCCTCCGGGCATTCAGATTCTGCCATCTTAAGTGCATTGTAAATAGAATCCTGAGAAGTTGCTCCACCGGCCAGTACATGTTTTACCTTTGTCAGATGATACTCTTCTGCCAGATCTTCTACATAAGGAATATAATCCTCAAGAACCGCAATATAGATCGCATCGATCTGATCATGATACTGGAATAACTGTAATGTGTGAACCAGGATTGGTTTTCCATTAATCTCAAGGAACTGCTTTGGAATTCCTGCTCCCATTCTCACTCCGCTTCCGCCTGCAAAAATAATTGCTATATTCATCTACTGTTTCTCCTTTTTTCTGTTTATTTTAAATTTTCAATTACCTTGTCGTAATTGCGTGATACAGAATGCTATATAGACTTTCCCCATTCTGCATAGATATATTAATTTTATAACGAAATCAAGAAAAATTCAACTTATATTTGCCTTGATGCATTGTGTTCCATTTGTTTTATTGTTTTCAATATCCTCTCTGTCGCTTTACCATCACACATCGACATATGGTAAGCAAAACAGTCCTCGATCTCTGCCGGATCACGACTGGTGAGTTCATACTCGATCGCAGCAGGAAGCTCTGCTCCATCCGTAACCACCTTACACGGAAAGGAATCATATGGAACATAGAAGCCTCTGGCATGGTCAAACGAATCAAAGTCAGGTGCAAAGAATAAAAACGGTTTCTTATATGCCATATAGTCAAATAATATCGAAGAATAGTCTGTGATAAGCAGATCCGCAGCCGCAAATATTTTCTCGGACGGCAGATCACAGTTTGACTTCATCCCCTTTTCTTCCAGATGTGGATGCAGCTTGATCACCCAGTAATATCGGTCCGAGGTTTCTTCCATGGCTCTCTGTATTTCTTCCATTCCGCAAAGAGTCGGCATAGCTGCATTTCCCCGAAATGTAGGAGCCCAGAGTATCACTTTTTTCTCTTTTGCTTCCGGATATTTCCGATAGAATTCTTCACGGTTCGCCCGATTCCACGCTTCATCATAATAATAATCCGACCGGCTGATTCCGGTTGCCTGTACGATGCCCGGATCAAGCCGCATCGTCTTCGTAAATACCGACACACAGCACGGTGCACTGACAGTCAGCAGATCATAATTCTTATAAACCGATCCACCCTTATACATCTTTGGAATATCCTCCGTGGTATCATACCCGCTCTTTTTAAGCAGTCCACCGGAATGCCAGAGCTGCACCACCTTTGTCTCCGGACGTTTCTCACAGGCAGAAACCGGAAGAAAATTATCACAGATAAATACATACTCTGCAACTGCATAGTGCTTCATAAACTGCTTCAGCCACTTTAACAGGCTGCCATATCCCATCTTTCCAAAATCAGTGATCCATGTCTCCACCTTATACTTTGGATCACCCTTCACCGTTTCATACATTTTTCTCATAGAAAAAGGAATCCCGTTATGATGTGCGTCGGCAAAGATCACCAGTCCTTTTTCTGTCTTTTTCCCGGAATATCGTTTATAGAGCATCGGCAGATAGATCTGCTGCATTCCCATTTTTAACACCTGTTTTATATAAAATACCATCTTCATATGATTCCAAATAAACCTTTCGAGCATTATCGAAAACCGGCGGCATCCGCGTTTTCGTGCGTATGCCGCCGGCTTATCATCATTTTCTATCTAATTTATTAACCATTGATTCTGGAAAGAAGCTCTTTACCAAGTTCCTCATTACCAGGTTTACCAAGTAATGCGAACATGTTCTTCTTATAGCTTTCTACACCAGGCTGGTTAAATGGATTTACTCCAAGAGTGTATCCGCTGATACCACATGCAAACTCAAATGTGTAGAACAGCTCACCTAATGTGAACTCATCGATCTTGTCAATATTGATCTGGATGATTGGAATTCCACCATCAACATGTGCAAGAATTGTTCCGTTCATAGCACTCTTATTTGCAAAATCTACTGTCTTACCTGCAAGATAGTTCAGACCATCCAGATCAGAATCCTCTGCTTCCATAACGATCTCACATGTTGGATGTAATACATTGATTACTGTCTCAAAATGATTCTGTGAACCCTGCTGGATAAACTGTCCTAATGAATGAAGGTCTGTTGTGAAGTCTGTTGCTGTTGGGAATAATCCCTTACCGTCTTTTCCTTCACTCTCGCCGTATAACTGCTTCCACCATTCTGCTACGAAATGTAATGCCGGCTCAAAGTTGGCAAGAATCTCGATGGACTTGCCCTTTCTGTACAGGATATTACGAACTGCTGCATACTTCATAGCATCGCTGTCATCGAAATTCTCTGCAAGGCAGTCTTTTCTTGCTGATGCAGCGCCTTCCATAAGCTTATCAATATCTGCACCGCTTACTGCGATCGGAAGAAGACCGACTGCTGTCAGAACTGAGAAACGTCCACCTACATCATCAGGTACTACAAATGTCTCATATCCTTCTTCTGTAGCAAGTGTCTTTAATGCTCCCTTTGCCTTATCTGTTGTAGCATAGATTCTCTTAGCTGCCTCTTCTTTGCCGTATTTCTCAATTAATTTTTTCTTGAAAATTCTGGATGCAATACCAGGCTCTGTAGTTGTACCTGACTTGGAAATGATGTTGATAGAGAAATCTCTGTCTCCGATCACCTGTAACAGGTGTGTCATATAGGTACTGCTGATATTACTTCCTGCATAATAGATTTCAGGGGTTTTACGGATCTCTTTATCTACTGAATTATAAAAGCTGTGTCTTAAAGCTTCGATCGCTGCTCTTGCACCAAGGTAAGAACCGCCGATACCGATAACTACCAGAACATCTGAATCCGACTGGATCTTCGCTGCCGCTTTCTTGATTCTTGCGAACTCTTCCTTATCATAATCAACTGGAAGATCGATCCATCCAAGGAAATCGTTTCCTTCACCGGTCTTGTTTACAAGTGTTGATTTTGCTGCAACAACTTCTTCTTTAATAGCTGCGATGTCCTCAGCGGAAGCCATACCAGCAACATTCTTAAAATCGAAACTTACTGTCTTTGCCATTTTATTATCTCTCCTTGCTTATATGATTTTTCAAAGCTATGGATAATTGTAGCAAAAGGAACCCCCATAATCAACTATTTTTCGAACATTTCATCAAGTGACACAAATCTGTAACCCAGTTCTGTTAAATTTGACAACACCGTATCTAACGCCTGTGCATTTGACTCCGACACATTATGTATAAGCGGGATCGCGCCATTATGATAATATTTATCAAAATGTTCGATCACATAATCCTTCCCCGGCTGATTATTTACATCATAATCCAAATATGCCATGCTCCAGAAAATGGTCTTATATCCCATATCCTTTGCCAGTTGGAGCACCCTTTCACTGTACTCACCACTTGGCGGCCTGAAATACGGATCCATCTGGTAGCCCGTAGCCTCTTTCATATAAGCAGCACAGGTCTGTAATTCTTCTTTCTGCTTTTCCACACTGATACCGGGCATGGAAGGATGGGTAACTGTATGGTTGCCAACCTGATGGCCCTCCTCTTTCATTCTTTTTACCAGTTCCACATTATCCCTGATATATGTCTGTGTGACAAAAAAACAGGCTTTTGCATTGTGCTTCTTTAATGTGTCCAGCATCTGTTCTGTATATCCGTTCTCATAACCGCAGTCAAAGGTCAGATACATAACCTTGTCATCGCCTGCCTCCGGGTCTACATAATATGCATCATACTGTTCGATCGAAAAGCTGTGATCGCAGTCACTGATCCCATGGTTCTTATCCCGCACAATGTACCATGAAAATTTCTTATTGCTGACTGCATCATAGTCCCGAAGCATCGTCATATCCTCCGTCGTCGTCTCTGTCCGGTCTCCTGCACTTCCATTATCATTTCCCCCTTTTCGTCCATCCGGGCTGTCATTCTGTCCACCGGAACCATCAGCCGCCTGATCCCCCTCATTCTGCACCTGACGATCTCCCGGTGTTGCCACATTTCCAATTTTTCCTGTTTTGCTCTTTGCCATTCCGGCACAGCCTGTCAGAAACAGACACATCATAATTCCCGAAACTACATACAGTTTTTTTACTGTAACCACTTCCAATTGTTATTTTGGATATAATATATGCTGTTTCTTCCACTGTTTATACCTGTCAGGTGGTGCTGATTCCCTGCAACAGCTTGTCAAATAGCGCATCGCACGCAGCTATCTGTTCCTCCGTTATCTCCCGGTCACCATCCTTTGCTGCCTGTTTTACATCTTCCTTTTCTCCTGCCGTCTGCTGCCGCCGGCTCTTCTCTAATCTGCGCTGTTCTGCCCTCATCGCCTTTTTCGATTTCGTTGTGGTTCTTTCCCGTGCCGAATCCGTCTCCTGTATTTTCATTTCAGCTGCATCGGTCTCCCGTCTCTTTCTTCGTTCTGTCTCAGTCTTTCTCTCACTCCGTCTGTCCTTCTGCTCTCCCATCTGTGCCAGTGCCGCATCAATATCAATGACATTCGGCTCTATAACAGCCGCTGCCGTCTGCTTCATGCCGCTCCGGCTTCTGTTATCTGTTTCCTGTTTACTGCCCTCCATCTGTTTTTCCTGTTCCCGTTTCAGTCGATTTGCCAGACTGTTGTTCATATAGTTGACAAGTTCTGCTGATAACATCTCACATTTTCTTCGGGTGTTAAATATGTTATAGACCATCTGCATAACGCCACATGCCACGATGCCCCACATTCCGATCTGTGCACTTGTAAACACCGAACTGCCTGTCCGATATTCCCACCAGGTTCCGATCAGACCTGCTCCGGCTGCAAGGATCATCATATTACTGCAGAAGCTGTTCCATGAGCTGATGTAACTCTTACCCAGCTTCAATTTATATATGTATTTCTCGACAAACGATCTCGTATCCCGGATACTCACATCAAGATACGATAATTCCTCGTACCGTTTCCGTATCTCCACCAGTGCCTTCTTTTTTGTACTTTTCATATTCCCGGCTCCCTTGACCAGCCCTTTCAAAAATCCATTCATTATCAGCTTTGCTGCAATTCCACATATTCCTGTTGCCGCAATCACATACAAAAAAATACTCTGTTCCAAAATAGTTCCAAACATAACCATTTCCCCTTTTCAAATAATTTTACATGTTTTCAGTTCCGATACCCCGCTCCGGATTCAGGGTGGTTTCATTATAGTTTTGGCTTTTTTAATTTTTCAAGTGAAATCACACGACAAATATTTACCTTTATTTTCATTTTTGGTATACTAGTTTCGGTTTAAACCCATTTAAGAATGTATATAGTTGTTTTGGACTATAATAGAAAAGAGGTAAGTTAATATGGATTATAAAACAAAAGGAACCTGTTCTACTAATATTCATTTTGAAGTGGAAGATGGCAAAGTTAAAAATGTTTCTTTCACAGGCGGCTGCAATGGTAATCTGAAGGGTATCAGTGCCTTAGTCGAAGGAATGAAGGTAGAAGATGTCATCAATAAACTGGAAGGAACCAGATGTGGATTTAAGTCAACATCCTGCCCGGATCAGTTAGCAAAGGCGCTTAAGAATTATCTTCAGGGGGCATAAATATATGAAACGAATCATCCTTACCGGCGGCGGAACTGCCGGACATGTCACACCAAATATAGCATTAATACCGGAATTACAGAAGCTTGGATATGACATCCATTATATTGGTTCTTATAATGGTATGGAACGTAAACTGATCGAAGATCTGAACATTCCTTATCATGGAATCTCTTCCGGCAAACTCAGACGTTATTTTGACCTTAAGAACTTTACCGATCCGTTCCGGGTTATAAAGGGTATGGGTGAAGCTAAGAAGTTAATGAAGGAACTGAAGCCTGATGTGGTATTCTCCAAAGGCGGCTTCGTAACCGTTCCTGTCGTATTCGCAGCCAAATCCTGCAACATCCCTGTCATCATCCACGAATCTGATATGACACCGGGGCTTGCAAATAAACTGGAACTTCCAAAGGCATCCCGCGTATGCTGTAACTTTCCGGAGACAAAGGATATGTTCCCGGAAGGTAAGGCAGTTGTAACCGGAACTCCGATCCGCAAGGAACTTTTCAACGGAAATGCAGTTGATGCGATCAACTTCTGCGGCTTCACAGACAATAAGCCCGTGATCCTGATCGTCGGCGGCAGCTCAGGAAGTGCCGTGATAAATAAAGCGATCCGTGAAAATATCGATAAACTGTTAAAACGTTTTAACGTGATCCATCTCTGCGGTAAAGGGAATCTGGATCATTCACTTGATAACAAGCCGGGTTATGTTCAATATGAATATATAAAGAAAGAACTGAGCAGTATGCTCGCTCTTGCCGATCTTGTGATCTCCCGCGCCGGTGCAAATGCCATCTGTGAATTACTTGCTCTTCGCAAGCCAAACATCCTGATCCCATTATCCGCCGCTGCAAGCCGTGGTGACCAGATCTTAAATGCAGAATCCTTCAAAAAGAGCGGCTACAGTTATGTGATCAAGGAAGAGGAATTATCCGCCGAGACATTATTTGCTGCGATCGATGATGTCTATAATAACAAACAAACTTACATCGAGACAATGGAAAAGAGCAATCTTACAGATTCCACTTCGATTATAGTTGGCATGATCGAGGATCTGGTGAATAACAAATAAATACAGCAACGATCACACGAGAACTGCCAGCTGCACCGGTCGACTTGCGGTTATCGAGTGCAGGCATAACGCATAAAAAAGGAACAGGCACATATCATTTCGATATATGCCTGTTCCTTTTTTATGGTATGTATTAAAATTACTTCGCTGCATTTGCGATCTTCTCATAGGCAGCTTCTTTTGCCTGATCGGTTGAAAGAATGTCATCCTTGATCGTTATTACGATATCAACCTGAGAATTATTTCTTACTGTAAATTCAACTTTCATCGGCTGATCTGTATACATCTGATCCATGCCTGCTGTAGTAAGATCCATTGTAGCCTTTGATCCATAGTATGTAACTTTCCAGTCACCATTGGCTTCTTCTTCATAGTACCAAGCACTGCTCTTGCACAAATTTTCAAGGCCATCACCAAAAGACTTATCCTTATATCCCGGAATCTTTGTCTTCTTGATCTTATCTACCTGAGCTTTCGCTGTATCATCTGTACGATACTGAATATTTCCCTTTACAAACATCTTTGATGTCTGCGGCAGAACAGCATAAACTCCAAAGCACAATCCAATTACTATAAGAATAGCAACCAATATTTTCAAAAAAGTCTTCATATTAACACTCCCATTTCCTTTATTGTTAAATATTTAGAACAGTTCTTTTTCCAGCTGAAATATAAATTCTTCCAAAAGCTGCATACGCTTATTATATTCCACTCTGCCGGCATCTGTCTTGCATCGTCTGATCTTTGGTTTATTAATTCTGTAAAAGTTCTTTATTCTGTAATATGCACGTTTGTAGCTTGCGTCGTCTTCCAGTGCAGTCGCCATGGAATCCCACAGTACACTGACAGCTCCCACTTCATCTAACAAATCTGCATCCATAACAATCCTGCATTCCAAAGAAAGATCTGCATCTGTATCTTTCTCCTCGTGGATCATTATAATCTCTCCGATCTTTGCGATCTTTTCAGGATCTACACCTATACTGTCCAGATATTCAACAGCTATCTCTGCACCAACTTCTCCATGTGGTCTGTTCTCGTCCCAGCCAATATCATGTAAAAGCGCTGCAAGTACTATGATATCAAGATCGCCACCTAATTTGGACTGTAACTTAATTGCCCATCTGTACACACGCATCGTGTGCTCATATCTGCTTCTAAATTCATAATTTGGTGGTCTGCCATTCTCTGCAGTCTGCGTTTTGACAAACTCAATTACATCAGCGTAATTCATCTCTGTTCGCCCCTTGATTTATACCTTTTTTGTAACTTTCGTTCTATTTGACGACTTAAAATCCTGTCAAACAAACTTTCTCCAAAACTTTCTCATAAAAAAAGAAAGTATCATTATCTATGATAGCATCTTTTGTATAGATATGCTATGTTTTTTTGAAAATTTTATAAATATTTTTATCAAAAAATCCATGCAGTTTTCTCTCGAAATGCCGCCATAAGCGTTACCTTAGCAGTTAACTCAGCCCAGGCACCCTCGCGGCACACAGGAGATTCTCCTTAGTGCTGCTCCGTCTCCGACCTGACACGGTTCGAAGAGTCCTGTTGCGCAAGACCCAGACATCAACGCCACTTACTAAGGGCAGCCCTACAGTGGACATCCCTCAAGAAAACTATCACCCCTGCTATAGCGGATTGCAGGTTCAGGGCACCGCTACTTCCCCGGTTGCATGGAAACTTTATAACATATTCAATTATACGCCGCATTTTTGACGCATACTTGATTATAAATGACGATCGCACATACGTCAACCTGTTTATTTTTTTGCTATCACGCCTTTTCTGAGGTCTGCAAAGAAGTTCTTCATCAGGCTGCTGCACTCCTCCTGACAGATTCCGTATACCGTTTCTACCTGATGGTTAAATGCCGGCATATCGAACATATTAAGGATCGAACCGGCACAACCGGCCTTCTTATTCATACAGCCGATTACTACCTTCGGGATTCTCGCCTGTACGATCGCCCCGGCACACATCTGACACGGTTCCAATGTTACATACATCGTGCAATCCTCCAACCGCCAGTCACCGAGTTTCTTTGATGCCTGTTCGATCGCAAGCAGTTCTGCATGTGCCAGTGTTGTCTTCTTCAGATTCCGCTTGTTATATCCCCGTGCGATCACCTTATCATCCTTTACGATCACACAGCCGATTGGAACATCTCCCTGCACATAGGCTTTCTGTGCCAGCTTGATCGCCTTTGCCATATATGCTTCATACATCTTCCTGTCTTCATCGGATATCTCCGGTTCTGTCAACTGCACATCTGCACATATATCTTTTTCTTCGTCTTCTCTGTTCCGTGTATTCTGATCATCATTTATTCTTTGTTCCATTACATTTTCTTCTGTATTCTGTTCCATTTTCTTCTCCACACCAGCATTCTCCTTCATTCAAACTGCATTTTTCTTCTACATGCCAGCATTTTCCGTCATTCCAACTGCGTTTTTCTTCTACATACCACCATTTTCTGCTATTCAACCAACATTATTTTTTGCTGCAGTTCTTTTTTATTTCAGATCTACCACCCAGTAACCAAAGCTTCCGGTCTTGATCCTCGTCTCCTTCACCGGAATAAAACGGTCAAATCCAAAGATTCCCGCAAGATATTTTTCTTTGGATGAATACTCCCCCGGCACTCCCAATATGTATCCATTCGTATCTTCTTCATCAAACAGCACTCTGCCCAGCATCAGATATTTGTAACTGTAAAATCCATGTGTCAGGAAACTGTTCACACCCAGCCGCCAGTTATCCATATTCAGCAGTCCGATATCATTCGGATTGATCTTCACACATTCGATCACACCGTTTTCTCCATCCGGACAATTCGGCAGAAGTGGAAGCTTCTCACGGCTCGCCATCAGTTCTGCTGCTCTTCCATCCTCTTTCATCGTTTCAAGCACCTCAGCTGCCGTTACCCGCTTCTCCGTTTCTTCATCGGTCTGGGAAAATGTCTCTTCATCCGGAGACTCCTCTGTTTTCGGCAAGACCGCTTCCTGACCATCTGTATCTGTATTATCTGTATCTGCGGTTTCTTCCGCCTTCGAAGTCACCGCCTCTGAAGTCATTGCTTCCGTCGCAGATTCGTTATCCGTATTTTCTGATGCTGTATCTGTTTCCGAAACACCCATATCTTTATACGACTGTTCCTGTGAATTATCCGCTTTACGGAAATCCGCTGTCATCTGTACCACATTGCCCGGTCTGATGTTCTTTTCTGAGTCCGCCATCGTCTCGGATAGCATTCTTCTCCGATCATACCCTGTTGCTGCAATTCCACGAGCAGTTTCTTCTTCCCGTCGGGCAAATGCCTGACTGTAGTCCACAGTATTATCTGTCCACGAAGAACAGAAAATATCACTTTCTTCTTCGCCCATCCGTCTTATGATAATGCCGCTCCACGCTGTGATCGGCCGTCCGGTATGATTGACATTATTCCAGTCAAAGGTAAAGCTGCCTTCTCCCCTGCCGGATTTTATGCTTATTTTTCCAAGATACAAAACAACCGGAATCATACTGTCCGGCACTGCCTCCGGATATTCCTCCGGATCTGCAAGTGTCTCTCGATATAGATAAACCGAATATAATCCCTCTTTCTTTACCTGATCTTTGAGATTTACCTGCATTTTTCCTTTCTCGTTCTGCTTCTGCACCTTTGCAAATCCAACATTTTCACATTTATCATAATTGTGATATCTGAAAATATATGATATAAACCTGTTCCAGTAAACCATAGATACCTCCGCCTCTTTTTTTCTATCTGACATTTTTCATCTGACAGGAAGTCATTTCTACATCCGACCTTCTCCCTGAAAGACAAGCCTTACTTGTATCTATGCATTTTTACTGTAACTTATTCTTTTATTCTTCCGAAATAATATCACTTAACTTTGCAAATTCTGTCAGCGTTAAACTTTCTCCCCGAACATTTGTGGCAAGTCCCATTTTTTCCAGAGCTTTCTCCACCTGTGCTTTTGAATATGGAAGCTCCGGGCTGTTTGCAATTCCATTCTGTAATGTCTTTCTTCTCTGATTAAAGGATGCCCGGATCAGCTTGAACATCAGGATCTCATCCTTTACCGTCACCGGTGACTCCTCATATCTGGTCAGCCGGATCACCGCAGATCCTACACCCGGCCTTGGAATAAAGCAGTTCGGCGGTACATTTGCAGCGATATACGGTTTTGCATAATACTGAACTGCAAGTGACAACGCACCATAATCTTTAGAGCCCGGTCCTACCTGCATCCGATCTGCCACTTCCTTCTGCACCATAACCGTGATCGACTGTAATGGTACATGGCTTTCAAATAAGCCCATAATGATAGGAGTCGTAATATAATACGGCAGATTGGCAACGACTTTGATGGGTTTACCATCGTTTTCTTCCTCCACCAGCCGGTTGATATCTAACTTCAATATATCTTCGTTGATAACTGTTACATTATCATATTCTGCCAGCGTCTCCCCAAGAATCGGGATCAGGTTCTTATCAATCTCAACTGCGATCACCTTTCCGGCTGACTCTGCCAGATATTGTGTCATCGTTCCGATTCCCGGTCCGATCTCCAGCACCAGATCATCCTTTGTGATCTCTGCCGCATTTATGATCTTTGTGATCACATGGTCATCGATCAGGAAATTCTGACCGAATTTCTTCTGAAATGCAAACTCATATTTCTTTATTGTCTGTATCGTAACCTGCGGGTTACTTAATTTCTCCATGCTCTGTCCTCCATCTATGCATTCTTGCGCTTTCCTCTTATCACGCAGTCACTTTTTTCCTACGCTTCTGCCTGCATATTTTCTTCCATTCTGTACAGCTTCAGGCTGTTCTTAAATGTCACGTCGTACACTTCTTCTTCCGTAATACCCTTTAATGCTGCGATCTCTTTTGCCACATAAGGAATATTAAGGGCAGAGTTCCTTTTTCCACGAAATGGTACAGGTGACAGATACGGCGAATCCGTTTCTAATACGATGCTGGTAAGTGGAATGGCTTCCACCACTTCTTTCAGCTTACGTCCATTGTTAAATGTCACTACACCGCCAACGCCGATATAATATCCCATCTTAATATATTCTTTCGCTATCTCTGTGCTGTATGAAAAACAGTGAATGACCCCACCGCAGAGTCTTCCCTGCATCTCTTTCATGATATCCATGGTATCCTTTGCTGCGTCCCTGCTATGGATCACAACCGGAAGTTTCAGTTCTTCTGCAAGTTCCAACTGCTTTCTGAACCAGTGGATCTGCAACTCTTTTGGTACATCCTCATGGAAGTAATCCAGCCCGATCTCTCCGATCGCCTTTACCTTCTCATCTGCTGCCATCTGCCGATACATCTCGACCGCTGCATCTGACAGCTCCGGTGCATCATCCGGGTGCGTTCCAATCGCTGCATAGATAAAATCATATTGATGTGCAAGTTCGACAGATGCCTTAGAAGTCGCAATATTGGCGCCTATATTCATAACATACCGGATATCCTGTCTCTGAAATTCTTCTAATAACTGCTCTCTGTCTGTATCAAACTGCTCATCATCGTAATGTCCATGTGTCTCAAATATCATCTTCATATTCCTCGGTCATTTATTTTCTCAGACTGCTCCAGTCTATATGCTTTGCTGCATCCCATTCTTCTTTCCGACTCTCGTACTGCTCATTGAACCAGTCAACCGCTGCAAGCTTCCCTTCTTCCGAAAACGGGAACTCCTTCGTCAGCTTCTTTTCATCATCTGTATTCTCATAACTGAATGGCTCCGGCCAGACCGTAGCCATCAGAGTTCCGGCATCCTGTACTTCTTTTGGTTTAAAGAATACATTTTCAAGTGGATTTCTGGAAAGACGGAACCGCATGCCCTGATAACTTCCCTTAAATGCCTTTCCATACAAATAATAATTAATATGATAAAATGTTGTTTCTTCAATCTTTGGTGTGTCACCCATATCTCTCATCTGCCTTTCATCTGCTGGCACATTTTTTCCATTCTTCTAAGTATACACTACTAAGATCGGCATATGCAACCGACTGTTGTCATTCTTCACGCTGACCGGCTTTCTTTATGCCACAGAATCCATCATTTTCATGCCACCAATTCTCATACAAAAAGGCCTTTGTCCACATCGGTTCTTTGCATATCTGCTCCTGATCCTGTGAACAAAGGTCTTTTCTATGAAAATCTATATTCTGTTTATGCCTCGTCTTTTACTGTAAAGATAACGCCCGCTACCTTTGGTCCTGCATTAGAAGCAACCGCTGCTCCGATCTGGAAGAAATCGTCCGGCGCATAACCAACCTTTTCTGTCATCCTGGCTGCCAGTTCATCCCTGCATACATCATCGCATCCATATACGATCTGGTATGGTGAACCCGGAAGCATCTCTGCTGCTGAAACATCTGCCATCTTTGCCAGTAATTTCTTCTCACCACGGCATTTGAATGCTGTAACGATCTCATTTGCCCATATCTTCATGATTGGTTTTACACCGAGCGCATCACCAACCAATGCCGCTGCACTCGGAATACGCCCTGATTTTGCTGCATATTTCAATCCATATATACCAAAGTATATCCGACGTTTCGGAAGAATGTCTGACAGGTAAGCAGCGATCTCATCCACTGTTTTTCCTTCTTCTGCCATCTTCGCTGCCTGCACAACCGGATAGCCATACTGTCCACTGTAACCAACACCGTCAAAGATCCGGATCGTTCCCTTGCCTGCATACTCCGGATGTTCCTCAAAGAATTCATTCTTTGCCATAACTGCATTATCATGAGTAGCAGAACCCTTTTTATTAATGCTGACAAATATAATATCCGTATAACCGGCGTCAAACTGCTCCTTATACAACTCATCAAACTGAAATGACGTGATCTGTGCTGTCTTTGGCAGTTCGTTTGGGTTTTCCTCCATTAACTTATAAAAACCAGCGTTGTCAAAATCGACTCTGCTCATATAAGATTTGTCACCGATCGTTACCGGGAATGGGAGGATTAATATATTGTATTTCTGTTCCTCAGCAGTTGAAATATCACTGGCTGAATCTGTTATGATCCTGATCTTGTTCATAGGTAAAACCTCGTCTTTCTATTTATAAAACAGCACTTAAAAAACTCTTATATACGCTACCAATTCCAAGCTTCAAAAATGCCTGTATTCCTTAACTTTTTATAATATAGATGATTCAAACCCGAAATGTCAATCGTAGTTTCCATATAGAAAAGCCACGGTTTTACGTGCCTTGTAACGTGGTTTAAAAGACTAGATATTTCTATTTTTACTTTTTCAGGAAAGACTCCCTATCCGGCAGTAAATTGTGCTACAATGAAATTTATAAACAAACATGAAAAACTATATATATGTTTTGCATATGCAATGTATTCGAAAATTACACACATGCAGCCATGGTATTTTTTCATCATTACATAAGAGGATTAAAACATGCTTACTTTAAAGACAAAAGATTCGGAACCATACGAAAATGAACCAATAATAGAAACCGACATTTTCCAATCAGATACAGAACCATCCGATCCGCCATATTCACATGAATATTTTGATCTTATGGATATGATCGACAATACAGGCAAGCAGATCGAATATTATAAAATGGTATATACCGCCGAGATTGATGGTCTGGCGAAAAGGCGGCACAGCCTGAAAACACATTTTCTTTATAATGTCGTATTTCTGATCTGCCTGATAATATTTGACTCTCTCTATTCTAATATTATGTTAAGTGGTGGCGGAGTTGTCATGCAGACATATGAAGGCTGGATCGCCATAGGTGCATTGATCATCGGTACGATCTATATGATCTGCCGTGTGATCCGCGCCTATATCATCTATCAGATCAATGTCCGTGCCGGCTTCATGACTGATTATCTGCAAAAGCATGACATCCACACCATGATCGAGGAAGAAGCTTATTGCAGGAAGATCCTTCAACAGATGCTTGGCTACGAGACGACTCTGGCACATATCACAAAAGCAGCCCCGAAAACAACAACAGAGATCAACGCTGCTATGAGCGAGATCTCTGCTATGAATTTTGATATTAAAGAATTCTATTATAATGCCGGCCGGACAATAAAATAATATTTATTTTCCGGTCGGACCATTTTTGCATCAATGTCTGCTGTTTAACAGCTTCTGCTTCAGATCATATAACGGTTTTGACAGATCGACAAATACTTCCTGTGGATTTACCAGTCGTCTGGTCTCATCCCAGAGTGTGTTCAGCTCTTTCTGGCAATACTCCCGGATCTCCATCGTAGATGGATTCTGATATACACACTGTCCCTTTAAGAATACCGGAACAAGCATCTCACGGATCTCATAAGAACCACCCGGAAGTGTCGAACGCTTCCATGTAGCCATCTGATCAAATATTTCCAGATCCTCGGCTTCATTATAAGTCTCATCTGAAAGTGCGATCAGATCAGCTTTGATCTTTCCGGTCTCCTTATTATACAGACGGAACACCGTCTTATTTCCAGGATTTGTGATCTTCGCCGGATTCTCTGATATCTTGATCTTCGCTGTAAATTCTTCATCCTCCGGCTTCTTGATCGCCGCAAGCTTATAGACACCACCAAAGGACGGATTGTCTGCTGATGTGATCAGATTGGTTCCAACTCCCCATGATGTGATCGCTGCGCCCTGATTCTTTAAGCTGTTGATCAGGTATTCATCCAGATCGGAAGATGCTGCAATGACTGCATCCGGATATCCCGCTGCATCCAACATTTTTCTGGCTTTTTTAGACAGATATGCAAGGTCACCGGAATCCAGACGGATTCCATATCTTGTCGGCACCTTTCCCTCTGCCTTCATCTCATTAAATACCCGGATCGCATTCGGTACACCAGATTTTAATGTGTCATATGTGTCAACCAACAGTGTACATGCATCCGGATATAATTCTGCATATCTCTTAAATGCTGTATATTCATCCGGAAAGCTCATGATCCAGCTATGTGCATGTGTACCAAGTACAGGCACACCAAACTGCTTGCCGCAGATTACATTTGAGGTTCCAACACAGCCACCGATAACTGCCGCTCTCGCACCAAATGTTCCGGCATCCGGTCCCTGCGCACGGCGAAGTCCGAATTCCATGATGCCATCCCCTTTTGCTGCATAGCATACTCTGGATGCCTTTGTAGCGATCAGGCTCTGATGGTTCACGATATTTAGCAATGCGGTCTCAACCAGCTGTGCTTCCATGATCGGTGCAACCACCTTCACCAATGGCTCATACGGAAATACTACAGAACCTTCCGGGATCGCATAGATATCACCTGTAAAATGAAATCCTGCAAGGTAATTCAGGAAATCTTCATCAAACATATTCAGGCTTCTTAAATAATCAACGTCTTCATAGGAAAAGGACAGATTCTTGATATAATCAATCACCTGCTCCAGACCACAGGCGATCGCATAGCCGCTTCCGGATGGATTTTTTCTGTAGAATGCATCAAAAACAACGATGTCATCTGCTTTCTCACGGAAATATCCCTGCATCATCGTCAATTCATAAAAGTCTGTTAATAAGGTAAAATTTCTCTTTTCTTCCATATCTCTGTCCTCCTGCTTTTCTCTTTTTCAGCAGTTTATAATCTCCACTATTCTGTCATATATAACAGTCACATCGTTTCCTCACATGCTACTGCCCACATAACATCTCGTTTAACTCATGGTACAAGCGGGAAAGGGGGAGTCCGACAACATTATCATAACTGCCCCTGATCTCTTTCACAAACAGACCACCCTGTGTCTGTATCCCATAGCTTCCTGCCTTGTCAAATGGATCTCCTGTCGCAAGATATCCGGTAATCTCCTCATGTGTCATCGGATAAAATGTAACTTCTGTATTCTCGTAAAATGTCTTTGTCCGACATTTCTCTCCATCGTAATACATAATAGAAACACCTGTATATACATTATGTGTCTGTCCCGACAAACTATTCAACGTATTATATGCATCGTCATAATCGACCGGTTTTCCAAGAATTCTGCCATTTAATGCAACGACCGTATCGGAGCCGATCACGATAAACGGCTGTGCTTCTGCTTCCGTACCGGCACGGTCCGCACATACTTTTTTGTATACATTTTCTGCCTTTCTTCCGGCAAGCTCCATCACCATATCCTTTGGAAAACGGATATCGGTAGATTCATCGCAGTCACTTGGCATAACAGTAAATGTATAACCGGCTCTTTCAAGCAATTCTTTTCTTCTCGGTGAATTCGATGCAAGTATGATAGGAATCTGTGTAACCATGATATTCTCCTTTAATTACTCCATCTCTTTTGCAAGTTTTATTGCTTTTTCAAATAATGGAAGCGCACGCTCTACCATCTCCGTTGTGGTACAGTAAGCAAGTCTCATATGTCCCGGACACATAAAGCTGTCACCCGGAACCAGGATCAGATCCAGTTTGCCGGCTGTCATACGGCAGAATGCATTTGCATCTGCGATCGGAGTCTTCGGGAACATGTAGAAGGTTCCTCCCGGCTCTACACACTCATATCCCATATTTGTAAGTTCTTTATATAAAATGTTCTTATTCTTCTCATAGATCGACAGATCAGCTGTCTTATCGATCACCTCTGCCACACCAAGCTGGATCATGGATGGAGGGCAGTTATGTCCTGTAAATCTGGAGATCTGACCACACATCAGGACGATCAGCTTTGCATCCTTACATTTTGGATTCACTGCTACATATCCGATACGCTCGCCCGGAAGGGAAAGTGATTTACTGAATGAATAACAGCAGATACTGTTGTCATAGAAGGATGAAATAAATGGCGAATCCGTTCCTTCAAATACAATCTCACGATAAGGCTCATCTGAGATAATATAGATATCATGTCCATATTCCTTCTGCTTTTCTTCCAGGATCGCAGCCAGCTTCTTGATCGTCTCTGTTGAATATACGATGCCGGATGGATTGTTCGGAGAGTTGATAAGGACTGCCTGTACATTTGGATTTAAAAGTTCCAGAAATGCATCAAAATTGATCTGGAAAGATGTAATATCCGCCGGCACGATCTTAAGCACCGCACCTGTTCCATCAACATATGGAACATACTCCGGGAAATATGGAGCAAATGTGATAACCTCGTCTCCCGGCTTTGTTACACAACGAATCGCATGTGCGATCGCGCCTGCTGCACCGGAGGTCATAAAAATATCATCTGCTGTATATTCCATTCCAAATCTTCTATTTAAAGAATCTGCAACCGCTTCTCTGACAGACATAATACCAAGTGTCGGGCTGTATCCGTGAAGCGTCAAAGGATTCTCTTCTTTTAACATCCGTTCCAATGTCTCTGTAAACTCCGGGCATACCGGAACAGAAGGATTACCGATTGTAAAGTTGTATACATTTTCTTTTCCGATCTCTGCCGCACGTTTTGACGCATACTGCGCAAATTCTCTTATAATAGACCCTTTGGTTGTCATATCTGCATATTTTTCCGAAATCATACCTGTTATCCTCCGTCTGTTGTGAATTTAATAATGGAAGTATACCGCCGAAAAGGCAAAAAAACAAGTGGTAATAAATCGGGGAAAAGACTTATTACCACTTGCAAAAAATGAGGGGAGAGAGGATTCAAATAAATGAAAAACTCTTACAGTACATAGTATATAAGGGAAGTGTGTCTAAATTGTGTTTATTTTCTGATGTATTTATAAACAGATTCTGTATTCTATTATTCTTTATTATATTATCCAGACCGGAACAATGTAGTTTTCTGAATCAACAGCCGAAAGTTCCGGACGCATACAGATGATTGCACCCTTTCCTCTTGGAACTGCTCCTTTATCCAGAATTCTGAATGCCCTGGTCAGTTCACTTCCGGAATTTACTGAGCGTTTTATCTCTAACGGATGCACCATACCATCACTTTCAATCACCATATCAATTTCATTACTGTCTTTATCTCTGTAATACCACATAAGACATTCATCCGCTTCATTTTGATATGTCTTCCGTATCTCGGAAACAACATAATTTTCCAGTATTGCTCCATTAATCGCCCCATTTTCAAGTATTTCCGGAGTTGTATATTTTGTAAGATATGCAACCAAGCCTGTATCAAAGAAATATAATTTAGGAGTTTTAACTGTTCTCTTTAACAAATTATTAGAATAAGGACGTAAATAAAAAATAATATCCGACTTCTCAAGCACCTGCAGCCATCGCTTAATTGTCTCATCTGAAACACCAACGTCATTTGCTATATCATGTATATTTAACATTTGTGCACACCTGCATGCTACAGCTCTTACAAAGTCCATAAATACAAGTTTATCAACATTTGTAATCAGCTCTGATACATCTCTGTCAATATATGTTTGAATATAACTGGAATAAAAAACATTTCTGTCTTTATACCGTCCGCTTCTATATCCCGGCATAGATCCCATCCAGATTCTCTCATATAGCTCCGATAATTCCGCCTTTGTTCCATTTTTACTTCGCTGCTTTAATGTTTCAAGATCAACGCTAAACTTAATATTATCGCCTGCTCCATATAACTCATGCTGCGATAAAGACGACATATGGATAATAGCAGTTCTTCCCGCCAAAGATTCCTGTGCAAGCTCCATCATCCGAAATGCCTGTGACCCAGTCAACCAAAATGATGATGCCGGTGCTCCATTATCTATAGCCATCTTAATATATGGAAATAATTGCGGAGCATATTGTACCTCATCTATTAGAATTGGAAGATCATGCATCTGTAAAAACATAGCAGGATCTGTCTGTGCCAGTTTTCTTTCTTCCAGATCATCCAGACTCACTACTGTCCTGTTCTCATTCATTAATTTTTTAAATAAAGTTGTTTTTCCAACCTGTCTCGGCCCTGTAATCAATATACAGGAATAGTCTTCTGCTAACTCTTTTATCTTTTTTTCTAAATCTCTATGAATATATTCCATATAGCTACACCTCTTTTTCGGCTAAAATAAGATTCAATCTTATTTTAGCCGAAAAATAAAAATTTATCAAGAATAAAGCGCCGCATACGGCTTTTTTGTACCCGAATGGAATTATAAAAACAAAAAAACAAGTGGTAATAAACCGGGGAAAGATTTATTACCACTTGCAAAAAATGAGGGGGAGAGAGGATTCAAATAAATGAAAAACTCTTACAATACACAGTATATTAGGGAAGTGTGTCTAAACTGTGTTTATTTTCTGATGTATTTATGAAGATCATAAACAAAACTTTATATAACTAACACAACCTGTCCGCCTCTGTCGGTCTCCTTGGCTGGCATGGTTGACTGGTCTACCCACTATATAATATGGCATCAGCGAGAATTTCGTCGTGAGATGCACATTGTTGAATCTGAGTAAGCTACACTAACCTCAAACTACGCTAACGCTTGTTTTCGCTAAGTGTACTTACATGGCACGCACTAACCTCAGACTTCGCGCTAACGCTCGTCTTCACTAAGTGCTCCGCTCAGCCGAAGGCGAGTTAGCACAGGAGTATTTACGAATCAGGCATGTGCAGCGAACAGAAATCGCAGCAAGCCATATTATAGTGGGCAGACCAGTCAACCATGCCAGCCAAGGAGACCGACAGAGGCGGACAGGCGGGCTGCGACTTCTCCCAATTTCAGGCTTGTAAGAATAATTCGTTTTATGTATAATAAAACGTACGGTGTTTTTTCCACACCGCCTTGATTTTTCAAGGAAAAATGGGGTTTTATGATATCGGGGCAGGCAGAACGATCTGACCATATCAAAAACGTCAACATAATAATAGGAAAAGAGGATAAACATGTTAGATAACAACCATGAAAAAAAGCCAAAGAAATACGCTGGTATTCTGGCACATCCGACTTCATTTCCAAGTCCTTACGGAATCGGTGATCTCGGAAAAGGTGCATACCGGTTTATAGACTTTCTGGCAAATTCGGGCTTGAATCTGTGGCAGGTACTTCCACTTGGACATACCGGATTTGGTGATTCACCATATCAGCCATTTTCCGCATTTGCCGGACAGCCATTAATTATCGATCTCGATGCATTAAAAGACTACAAGCTTCTTTCAGACAGCGACTTTGCAGATATGCCTTCATGGAATCCTGTCCACATCGACTACGGAACATTGATCACATTTAAGACAAAGCTGTTGAAGCTCGCTTACGAGCGCTTTACTGATCCTGACTACAAAGATGAATTGTCAACAGACGAAGAACAGATGACGGCATTTGCTTCTTTCAAGAAAGATTCCTTCTGGCTTTCTGACTACTCTCTGTTCATGGCAGGCAAGGATTTCCATGAGGGAATGCCTTGGTATATGTGGGAAGACTCCCTGAAAGCACCTACCAAGAGACAGCGTACCACATGGGAAAAGAAGCTCGCAAATGAGATCGGTTACTATGATTTCATCCAGTTCTTATTCCATACACAGTGGATGGCGATCAAGAAATATGCAAATGAAAAGAATATCAGCATCGTAGGTGATGCTCCGATCTTCCTTGCATGGGACAGTGCCGATGTATGGAGCCATCAGGAGCTTTTCATGCTGGATTCGAAGGGATACCCAACAGAGGTTGCCGGTGTACCACCAGATTATTTCTCAGAGACCGGACAGTTATGGGGTAACCCACTGTACAACTGGCCAAAGCATACCGCTACCGGTTACGAATGGTGGATCGAACGAATCAAATACCAGCTCACTCTGACAGATTTCTTAAGAATCGACCATTTCAGAGGATTTGACCAGTACTGGGCTGTACCTTACGGTGAAGAAACTGCCATCAACGGAGAATGGAAACCGGCTCCCGGTATCAACTTCTTCACACAGTTACAGGCAAATCTCGGTTATGATCTTCCGATCATTGCCGAGGATCTTGGAGAGATCGACGATTCTGTTATCGAATTACGTGACAAATTCAATCTGCCTGGCATGAAGATCTTACAGTTTGCATTTGAAAATCCGGAAGAAAATGATTTTCTTCCACATAATTATACAAGAAACTGCGTATGCTACACAGGAACACATGACAACGACACAACACTCGGCTGGTATCAGAAAGCATACGAAGCATCCAAGGACAAGCTTCGCCGCTATTTCAGCACAGATGCAAGTGATATCTGCTGGGTTATGATCCGTGCATGTTTCTCATCTGTCGCAAATATGGCTGTTGTTCCTATGCAGGATGTCCTGAAATTAGATTCATGGGCTCGTCTGAATACTCCGGGTGTCGGAGAAGGCAACTGGGCTTGGCGTTTCACATACGAGGATATGAACAAACAGTTAGAGGAACGTCTCTTTGAGACAGCAAAGCTTTACGGCAGATAGAACAGGAGGATATATTTGAGAACCATTATCACTGTACTGTTTGCAGTACTTGGAATCGTATTTTGCCTTCCATACCATCTGTACCTGAAGCAGCTTGCAAAAAAAGATCAGGACAAAGCCTACATCAAGGCTCAGAAGCTGGTAAAAGGTTTTTTCGAAGCAGTTATGTTCTTAGCAGGATGCAAACGAACGATCATCGGAAAGGAAAACATTCCTACCGACCAGCCGGTCATGTTCGTTGGTAATCATCGAAGCTATTTTGACATTTTATCCTGTCACAATGCGATCGATATGCCGCTGGGCTTCATGTCCAAGGACAACATCAAGGATATACCTCTGCTTTACAAATACATGGACGACATTGGATGCACATATCTGGATCGTACCGATCTGAAAAAGGGTCTGGAAACTATTTTACAGACTGCAGACATCATCAAATCCGGTCACTCCATGATGATCTTCCCGGAGGGAACGAGAAATAAGGGCGACGAACTGCTGCCATTTAAGGACGGTGCATTCAAGATCGCTCAGAAAGCCGGATGTCTGATCATCCCGGTCGCAATCTGTGGAACAGACAAATGCATGGAAGCAAATAAACATCATTTCCTTCACAGCAGCAAAGTTGTGATCGAATTCTTAGAGCCGGTTGACATCCGCGGATTGAAGCCAAAGGAGCGTAAAGAAGTTCTGGACGCAATTCCCGGCAAGATTCAGGCAGCCCGGTTAAAAAATCTGCCTATGACAGAGAAATAAAATAATAATATAAGGAGGAACTTATTATGCCTTGGTGGGGATGGATGTTAATCGTCATCGCTATATTAGTTGTAATCTTAGTTGTACTTTACATAGTAGGAAACCGCCTGCAGAAAAAGCAGAGCGCACAGAAAGAAGCTATGCTTCAGGCTGCACAGCCTGTCACGATGCTGGTCATCGATAAAAAGATGCTGCCTATGAAAGATGCAAATCTTCCAAAACAGGTATTGGAATCAACTCCAAAGCGTTACCAGAAAGCCAAGCTTCCTATCGTTAAAGCCAAGATCGGTCCACAGATCATCAACCTGATCTGCGACGATGGAATCTTTGATGTTATGCCTGTTCGTGGCGAAGTTAAAGCTATGGTAAGCGGTATCTACATTACAAGCGTTAAGAATGTTCGTGGTAAGAAAGCACCGGAACCTGAAAAGAAATCATTCAGCCAGAAGCTTCGTGCAAAACAGAAGAAATATGAGCAGACCTATGAGCAGGAAACTGCCAGCATGAAGCTCAGCAAAGAAGAAAAAGCTGCAAGAAAAGCAAAGGCAAAGGAAGAGAAAGAAAGGGCAAAGAAGATCCAGTAATCATGATAAATACTCGCGTCGACCTCAGAAAATTAGTTATTACCTGTCTGGTTCCAGTTACTGCATTACTGATACATAATATTGTATATCTTGCAGGCAGTCAGACTGATTCTGTCGGAAGTATCACATCATGCATTTCATATATTCTTTGTATCTGTATCTTCGGATACCTTTATCTGAGATATGAAAAAACTATACTCGGACAGTTCCGGTCTGATATTATGCAGAACTGCGATCTGTCCGATCATTCAAAAACAAAGCACGCAGGAAGGCAAAATTTTTTCCTGCGTGCTTTTGTTATCTTTATTTTACTGCTGATCCTTGGTATCAGTCTTCAATTATTAACAACCTGTATTCTCCGTCTGATCGACACTTACAGGCCGGAGCTTCTGACCTCATACCATGAGCGGGTACAGCGGTCATTTTCCATTGACAACGGAATCATCCGTATCTGCACTGTCACAATTCTTGCACCGATCGCAGAAGAATTTGCTTTCCGGGGCGTGGCACTGAAGCTATCTGCTTCTGCATTTCACACGAAGCATGCCACCCTCTGGGCGATCCTGTTCACAGCATTCTGCTTCGGCTGTTATCATGGCAATGTCGTTCAGTTCTGCTACAGCGTTCCAGCCGGAATCATTCTGGGCTGTCTTGCCGTATGGGCAGGCTCTCTGATCCCCGGCATGCTCCTTCACATGATATTAAACGCTTCTTCCTATGTGATTGGAAGTATTGCGATCTCTGTATCTATACTGTGGGGAATCGTCGGAATCACATGCATCCTGACTGCAATTTGCATGACTGCTATATATAATGTGTATAAATAAGACGGTCTGGCTGGCAGTAGGGGCTGTATATCGACTTGCTACGATTCCTATTCAATGCACATGTTCTGAGCGAAGCACTTAGCGAAGACGAGCAATATTGCGAAGTCTGAGATTAGTGCGTGCCATGTAAGGACACTTAGCGAAAACGAGTGTTAGCGAAGTTTGAGGTTAGTGTAGCTTACTTGATTCGTAAATACTCAGGCACCCGTATTTACTGACAATGTGCATTTCATTACGGAATCTTCGCTAATGTCAATATACAGCCCCTACTGCCAGCCAGACCGTCTTATTTATTCTACGCTACATGATATTATCTCACATCATCATAATTACAGATCTGAATAGCTGCTCCATTTTCCATCACATGAAAGCCATGTTTCTCATAAAATGGAACATTCTTCTTATCTTCCGGCATTCCCTCTATATAAAGGAATTTCTTATATTTTTCCTTGATATATTCAATCATTTTCCCGGCAATTCCCTGTCCCTGATAGTCCGGGTGCACCAGCACATAATGAATCTGAGCTAACATTTCTGAGTCATCCAGCACGCGGGCAAGTCCGACCAGTCGTTCTCCATCCCAGACTGTAAGAACCGTAGATGAATGCATAAGGGCTTTATATAACCTCTGAGGATATCTGGCAGAGATCCATCCGACAGATTCAAACAGTTCCTGTACCTGCTCTTTTGTAAATCGTTTTTTTTCTGTATATTCGAACATTTTCTCTCCTATCCTCTGTGATCACATTTCTGACATTGTGTCATTTCGTTTTCGCTGTCCTCTTTGAAAAAAATTCCCGACCATTGACAGATACTTTGCAAGATCGGTACAACAGATCGACCTTTCTCTGTCAGGGAATATTCCACTCTGGGAGGAATCTCATCATAAGATTTTCTGCATATAAGCTGATCGGCGATTAGCTCTTTCAGAGTAGCAGCAAGCACTGCATCCGTGATATTGTGCATCTCGTTTCGGATCTCACTATATCTCAATGTCGCATTTGCCGACAACACACAGATAATACGCGATTTCCATTTACCTCCGAATATCGCCATGCCATACTCTAACGGACACCGTATATCTTCTTCCAGTTTCTTCTTATATCTCGCCATAATGTCTCCTTATAATTTTCTATAATAACGATAACATTTATATATAAAATTATACCTTTATCGGTTCGATATTTGAAGTAACTATGAAATTTATTAGTGCCCTATAATTCTTTTTTATTGTCTGCTCCCGGTGTGGTGATGATCACTTTCTCCGGTGTAATGATCAAGGCACCCTTTGCTGTTGCGCCGCCATGGAACATTTCTTCCACCATTGCCTTAAATGTGTCCACGATCTTACCTTCTGTCACATATTCCGCAACACCTTTGATCTGGTATCCCTCTAACTTCTGTGCATCATACACAGAGATAGCAATTCTGCCGTTGTCCGCTTTGATATTTTTCAAAGTTGTGTCAAGAAATACATCTCCAACAACAAGCTTTCCATCCTCTGTCACATCCTTAAATGCAACCGGAACAACATTTGGTTCTCCATCTGCGCAGGTAGCAAGATCCCACATCTGATTTTTTAATACTGTTACTACTGATTCGTTTAACATAAACATACCTCCATATCATCATTTGATATGTTCATATTAAACATTTCACCCGGCAAATAAAATATATTAGCAAATTAATAAGTCACTATTAAATTTAATAGCAGCGTATAAATAAGGCGGTCTGACTGGCAGTAGGGCTGTATATTGACTTACTACGATTCCTATTCAATGCACATGTTCTATTCGTAAATACTCCTGTGCCAACTCGTCCTTCGGACTCAAACAGGCACCCGTATTTACTGACAATGTGCATTTCATTACGGAATCTTCGCTAATGTCAATATACAGCCATACTGCCAGATAGACCGCCTTATTTATTCTACGCTACAAAATATCGCGACAAATGATATACCAGAACCTTCTCGTCCGGGTCTTCTTCATATCCGGACAATTTGATCATCTTCTTTAAAACGAACAGGTTACAGTCACGAATTGCTTTCTGATATTCAAATGTCGGATAATAGATCAGAAGTTCAATATCTCTCGGCTGTCTCCGCACCGATGCGATGATATTATCCAGCACCTTTTTGAAGGTTGTGCCGGAAAATGGATTGAAGAAATAGAAATAATTATCTTCATCGCCAATCTCATATGCCTCCGCTTCCACATTCAGAAACTGCATCCTTTCCTCCTGATCAAGAAATTTACTCTGATAGCTTGCAGCATTTGTCAGAAGTCTGTCATAGACCCTGGCATTGTTCTCGATTCCAACCGTCCGGCAGTAATGCCTCGAATTACAGTAAAAAAGCACTCTACCAAGTCCACAGCCAAAATCCACGAGCGTATCTTCCGGCTTCATGCTGATCTCATCGAACATCGTCACCAGATCATTATAATATGTAACTTCATAATTGTTATCTTCTTCGTTCACCGGAAGACATGCATCCATATCTCCAAATACTGTCTCCGCGATCGTTTCAATCCCCAGAAAGCTGTCGAAGGACTTCTCGCTACCCATATATATTTATACCCCTTCGTAGTCCGCAGTCACATTCAGACTGCAATCCGTAATATAATCATTGTTAAAATCAATACAGTAACGGATATCGATCCGGATTCCCCTCTCAGACTGCTCCATATGATATTCTTCCGTACAGATATTCATACAGATCGGTCCGACCGGAGTTGCATAATGCACCGAGCTGTTCTTCTCCCGGTCAAATAACATAACCGTATTCACGCTGCCTCGTTTCGTCAGTTGAAGCGCATGCTCATCAAACCGCAGAAGATTCTTTACCGGTTCTTCCACATCTTCAATGAATTCATCATATTTGATATAGCGGTTTCCATTTTTCTCAGAGTATGTTCCCCGCGTCTCAAGTTCCAGAATCTCCGGTTCATCATCCGCTCCGGCAACACTCTGCACACCCGTTACTTTTATCTTTATATCTCTCGTCGTCATAAATTATCTTTCAAATGCCATCTCAATTAAAGTATTTACAAGGGTCTTGATATCATATCCCTCTGCATCCCACAGCATTGGATACATACTGATCGATGTAAATCCCGGCAATGTATTTACTTCATTAAATATTACACGATTGGTGTCTTTCTCAAGGAAGAAATCCACACGGGCAAGTCCAAAACCGTCAATCGCATTAAAGATACGGATCGCTTCTGCACGAATCTCATCCTCAGCTTCTTCCGGTATATCCGCACCGATGATCGTCTTGGAATCTGCATTGTTGTACTTTGCATCAAAATCATAGAAATCTGCATCTGCGGCAGCAAGGATCTCGCCAACACCGGATGCCTTTGTATGATTGCCATATCCAAGTACACCACATTCCAGCTCTCTGCCAACGATCGTTTCCTCGACAAGGATCTTGGAATCATGGTTGAGTGCCTCATGCAGACCAGCTTCTAACTCGGCTCTGTCATGTGCTTTTGTAACACCCTTTGATGAACCTGCGGATGATGGTTTTACAAATACCGGATAATTTAACTCGCTCTCTACCCGATCCATCGCAACATCCAGATCATCAAAATCATCTTCTACTACAGGAACAAATTTTGCCTGTGTTACATTGATATGATCAGCAATGATCTTTGTATGGAATTTATCCATTGCAGCAGCCGATGCAAATACACCACAGCCCACATATGGAATGTCCGCCATCTCAAACAATCCCTGAATCGTACCATCTTCTCCATATAAGCCATGCAAAACAGGGAAAATAACGTCTACAGGCTCCGCATAGATTCTGTCGCCATCTTTTATGATAATCTCTTTTGCAGAATCCGGTGAAATCACTGCACGAACCTGACTGTCGTACCAGCTTCCGTCAGCAATACTCTCAATGCTGTCAGCCTTCAGCCATTTGCCGTCCTTTGTGATTCCGATCAGTGTCATATCATATTTGTCCGTATCCACCGCTTTGGCAACTGTCTGAACTGAAATGCATGAAACTTCATGTTCCGATGATCTTCCTCCAAAAATAACTACCAGTTTTTTCTTAGCCATATTCCCTTGAGCTCCTTTGAAATATATAATCAAAATATCTCATATCATACCACAACCACCTATATAATTCAAGGATTCCGGGGATTTAGAGGCGGTGGTGAAAGGTATTTTATTTTATATTCTGATACTTAACTTTAGTCGATAACCCTTTAGATTTTAATAGCTTTTTATACGCCTTTGCGTTCTTCTTTGGCAGGTAAACTTTCGCCTTCTTACTTACCCCCGTAAACGCTTTACTTCCAACTGACTTTATTGTTAACTCGGAAGTCTGAATTGTTATTTTTGTCAGCTTTTTACAACCATAGAACGCCTTACTGCCAATAGTCTTTACTTTCTTTCCAAGGGTCAGTTTTGCTAATTTGACACAGCCGGAAAATGCACTCTTTCCTATTGTCTGAACCTGTCCGCCTAAAGTGATCGCAGTTAACTTGGTGCAGTTAGCAAACGCACTGTTTCCTATCTTTTTAACATTCTTTCCTATTGTTCCCTTTGTAAGTTTCTTGTTATTCTTGAATGCTTTGTCTGCAACAGCAGTTACTTTATATGTCTTTCCATTAATTTTTATCGTTCCCGGTATGTTAATGACAGAGACATTTTTATTCAATACCCCTGTTACAGCTACTGTCCGGTTAGATGCTTTAACAGATGTAACTATGTATTTTATATTTTTCTGTGATGTTGTCATTCCTTTTTTCACTACGTCTGTCAACTCATATGGTATTTTATTATTAACTGCATATTTATATATTGCAGAACCGTACTTGCACTGAATGATAATATCGCAATTTTTAAATACATCTCTTCCCATCTTTTTAACTGTCGCTGGTATTGCTATTTTTTTCAGGCTCTTACAACCGTAAAAAGCTTCCTTTCCAATACTTGTAACAGAAGCTGGAATATTTATTTTTTTCAAATTAGAACATCCTTTAAATGCTTTGTCATCTATTCTTTTCATCTTACTTTTTATCGCACTTGAAAGTGATGCCTGATTCGCAGCATTAACTGTCGTGTCATCATCAATAATAGTAACGACTTCCAAACTGGTACATTCCTCAAAAATACCTGCACTCAACATTTTCAAACCTGCCGGAAGATCGATACTCTTTAATGCACTACATTCAGCAAATGCCCCAGTATCCATTTTGACTACACTTGATGGTATAGTTATTTTCTTCAAACTTTTGCAACCATAAAATGCACAATATCCAATATATGTAACACTAGACGGTATATGGATATCTACCAAACTGCTACATTCCTCAAAAGTAGAAGTTTCTATTCTTTCAACTCCATATGGTATACTTATTTTTTTCAACCCACTGCATTGGCAAAATGCACATTCTCCAATCTTTTTTACCTTTTGAGGAATATCTATATACTGTAAATCACCACAGCCCGCAAATGCATTCTCACCAATTTGTGTTATATCTGACGGTATTTTTGTATTTTTACATCCACTTATTAAAATATTTGTTTCTGTTTCTATAATTGCATTACTGTTTTCTCTGCTGTCATACCGTTCATTTCCTTTGTCAACATTTATACTTTCTAAATTGGTACAATATGAAAATGGATTTAATCCAATTCTCTTTATATTAGCCGGAATATTGATTTCTTTAAGTTTGCTGCATTCCGAAAATGCGTCACCTCCTATACCTTCAATTCCCGAAGGAATCACAATCTGTTCAAGACCTTTGCATCCCAAAAACGCTCTATATCCTATATCACATATACTTGATGGTATAAATGTGTTTTTACATCCTATGATCAGTTCATTCGTAACTGTACATACAACTGCATTACAATTTTCACGACTGTCATAAACAGTATTGTTTTCAGATACTTTTATACTCGTTAAACTGGAACAATCAGTAAATGGATTAGGTTCTAAATTTGTTACACTTGCAGGTATATACAGACTTTCAAGACTTGTACAACCATTAAATGCATCCAGCCCTATTTCCTTTACACCTTGTGAAATCTCAACATTTACCAAAGCCGTACAATCTGAAAATGCTTCAAAGCCTAAACTTTCTACTTTTGATGGTATTTTAACTTTTTTTAAACTACGGCATTGAGAAAAAGCCCTAGCTTCTATGGTTGTTACACTTTGTGGTATAGTTATTTCATTCAATTTTTCACATACATAAAATGTACTGTCCTCAATAACCTTTATTCCATCTGGAATATTAATACTCCGTAATTCCGTACAACTTTCAAATGCCCCTGCACCTATTTTTTTTACACTTGATGGTATTTTTAAATCCGTCAACGATCTACAATATGCAAAAGCAGCATATCCAATCTCTATAACACCGTTAGGAATAATCGTTTTTTTACATCCTGCTATTAAAATGTTAGTTTTTGTTTCTATTATCGCATTGCAATTGTTACGACTATCATATTTTTTGTTTTTAGGGGATATTTTAATTACAGATAAATTACTGCACTCCGCAAATACACCATCCCTTATATTAGACACTTTTTCAGGAATATATATACTTGTCAGACCAACGCATCCCTGAAACGCTCCTGTTTCTATACTCCTCACACTATTTGGTATTTTTGTTCTTTTACAACCAGAAATTAATTTATCCGTTTTTGTCTCTATTATCGCATTGCAATTCTCTCTACTATCATATTTCTTATTATCCTTTGAAACCTTTATTTCTTTAAGATTCTTACAATTTGCAAATGCATATGCCTCTATATTTTTAACAGTTTCCGGAATTACTACACTATATAAACTATTACAATCTGCAAACGCATAACCACCAATACCAGTTACATCCTTTCCGTCTAGTTTCGACGGAATCTCAATATTAGCATCATTACCGATATAGTCACAAATCGTCACACTGACTCCATCTTCATTTACATAAAATGAATAGCCCTCATCCGCCGCCTTTACTCTCATCGGCTTCACACATAATACAAGTACCAATACTAAAAATATCCATGTAAGTTTTTTCCCCATATGTTTCTCCTCCGTTCTTCTCATTTGTTGTTTCTGTCCCCACCTTTGTAATATAATTATTTTATCACTTATCTATCCGCAATGCTACTTCATTGCACAAACAACCATTTTTTCGTCGTAATCGACAAATCCGCCCCTTTATAACTATTCATCAGCCAGTGTCACACACAAAGTCTCATAATACCCAGCCGGATAAGCAACGCCATTTAAGGTTGCTGCCGGGAGGCTCAGATACTCAAAGGCTGACCAGGCAGAAACCGGGATACCGTATTCTTCTGCACTTTCCTCTGCACAGGCATCGATATATTCTTTGCTCAGGATCAGATTCTTCCGCACAATGCTTTTCTCCTGATCATTATAGTCTGCGCCAAGCTTCTCGGCTATACCATAAAGTACCGCCTGCTCAACACATGAAGTAAATTCATCCAATCGCTCGTCCGACAAATTCTCATTTCCCTCATATCTTATTCGAATACGGATAACATCTGATGTTTTATTCTGAGCACTCATCTGACTCTCCGCACTTGAATTTCCTGCTATATCATCATACATTACTTCCAGTTCCTGTAACTGCTTCTGCGTTTCATATGCATTTAATGTTGTGCCATCCAGAATACGAAATGCGGTCTGGATATCATTTGACAGTTCTGTATCCTGACCATCTGAAGGCTCAAGACCATTTACCAACTGCTGGCTCGATCCAGCATTCTTACTATCTGTCTGTGAAGTTTTGTCACTGGTTATTCCAGCATAATTTTCCTCTGTACTGTCATAGGAAATATCTCCATTTTTCTCTGCATACTCAACCAGATTCATCACCTGCTCAACACTGTCTCTTGCGCTGTTTAATCTTTTCAGTACCCCCATCTCTACATACAATGTTCCACAAAATAAACCGATCAGGATTCCGGCAACCGCCGCCCTTACTGCTCTACCCATTTCCATAACCTCCATTTTTCTTTATCAACATTGACGAAATATCTATATCTGATATGTTTAAATTCCTTTATTATTGAAACAAATTCTATTTCACACTCTTTATCAATAACTAATGCTTTAAACGAATGTCTACTCCCCCAGTGTCGCCAGACACTCTCCTTTGTAATGCGTTGCGATGTACTCCCGGATGCTGCCGGATGCTTCACCCTGATAGAGCGAATCGGTGCAGATTACTTCGACATAATTTGTCACAAATTCTTTTATCAACTCCGGATACATCTGCCACAGGGTTTCCTTGGAATCCACCACGATGTATTCAACATGACTCAGATCAAGGCTCCGGTCATGCGCCTGATCATATTCGACTCTCGCCTGTTGCAGATTCTCCGCAACGACCGGATACTTCCGCTCCTCTGATTCACTGGCTGACTCCGCACCCTCCAGACTGTCTGTGACAAATGTGTACTTGTATCCCCCGTCTGTCTCAGAGATCATAACAACCCGGAGATAGTCTACCGCTTCAATGGATCTGTCCATGCACCCGGACAACATACAGGCGATCAGAACTCCGCCGATCACTTCTGCCGCCATCTTGGCGAGCTTCTCCGGATTCGTCCGTTTCCGTCCTGCAAATGCCGGTACAAGAACAGACAAAGGAATATCAACAGCGGCAATGTAGATCATAAATGCCCGACCGGCATCACGTTCTCCAAGGAACCGGTTCATCCATAGAAACAGCAGAAATAAAACAACCACGCAGCCCCCTCTTATCCACAGGCTTCTTTTCTCTTCCATATCTTCTTCTGCCGAAGCCTGACTCTTTCTCCATACACAGATGATCTTCCAGATCTCATCCACAAACTGACAAATGAATACAATGTGGATTGCCAGCAACAAGAGTCCGAAAATTACAAGCAGGTAACAGGCGAGTAAACCGAGCCTCGCATTTGCACCTCCGGGGAACATCATTGCACCCACAACATTTAGTATTCCCTTTGAAGTCATTGTTTTACCCTGCAAGCCAAGCAGAGATATCACGAAACAGGAAGCAACAAGGGCTAACACAATTGGAACAGATACAGTCCAGACCAGCATCCCTCGTCTTCGTTTCTCTACCCTCAGATAGAGATACATGACAAATTCCAGCATACATAACCCTACGACCATCAGATATCCTTTTATCAAAACCTGACATATCGTGTTACATGCAGATGACTGCATCTGAAATTCTACATATCCTTTTAATCTGGAAAAATCTGCATGCCAAAATCCACAAATGACAAACAACACCAATGCAATCCCGATTCCGATCACACTCGCTTCCGCAAATCCGATATAACCGCGAAGCCCTTTCCCTGCCATATAGAAAAGTGCCAGTAATACCGGAATAACCAGAACCGCTCCCGCATAATCCGGCAGCATCAGGATCTGGCTGCCCTGTACAAAGAAATAAAGCAGAAACAGGGCTCGAATTGTGTATCTGATCACATAAACAGATGCAATAATCACTTTTTTCTTATTATTCCATGCTTTTGCGCTCGTTATCTCTGTCTTTTTCTCTGCTGAATCTTCCATTTTTATTACACCTGAAAGCCCAAGATGTAGTAGTATCACATAAACCAGAGCAAGCGTTAGCATCAAAAAAAGTGACAAAATACCGTTATTTTTAGAAAAATCCGTCATAATCTGTATCATATTCCAGAAAGCAATCGGAAAGATCAGGCAAGTTCCTGTTATAAAAAGCTGCCGAAACGTCACATTTCTATAGTCCATATATTAATTCACACCCATTCATCATTACTTTTTACGAAGCCGCCTGCGTTCCCTGTAGTTCGCCCATGCCGGTCGAAAGACAAATTTTTTGATTGGTTTGCGAAGGACAAAATCTTCCATTCCATCCTCTGCATAACCACAGGTTACGACCGGAGCCATATATGGAACACCAAAGCTGTTCAGACTGGCAAGATGATAGATTAATAAAAGCATCACCAGAAGAAAGCCATACAATCCAAAAAAAGCTGCCGCCAGTATGGTAAGAAATTTCAAAAGACGGAACACCGACGAAAAGGCTTCATTTGGAATTGCAAAAGAAGCAATCGCTGTCAGAGCAACTACGATCACTACGATAGTACTGACAATCCCTGCTTCCACAGCAGCCTGTCCAACGATCAGACCACCAACAACACCGATCGTATTTCCCAGCTGGCTCGGCAGACGGATTCCCGCCTCCCGCAGCAATTCAAACAACAATTCCATGATCAAGACCTCCAGCACGATCGGAAAAGACAACTGATTTCTCGCAACTGCGATTGCGTAGAGTAGTTTGTCCGGTATCACCTCCCGGTGATAACAGGTAACAGCTATATAGAAACCCGGCAGCCCCACCGCGATAAATGCCGCTATATAGCGAATGATTCTGGCAAAAGTGGCAACCGGCCAACGGTTATAATAATCATCGGCAGTCTGGAATAATGTATTGATCGTTGCCGGTGCGATCAGAACCTCCGGTGAATTATCAAAGACAATTACCACCCTGCCATCTGCCAGTGCTGCTGCCGCTTTATCCGGTCTGGTGGTTGACTGGAATACAGGAAACGGCCGGTACCACTTCTTCTCCATCAGATGTTCCGCCATGCCACTGTCAAATATGGCATCTATCTCATATTCATTCATCCGTTCTTTTACCTGTTCGACCAGCTTCTTCTCTGCAATGTCCTCAATATACATAATTCCATACTCGGTTCTGGAACGAATCCCGATCGTATTCTGAATCAATTTCAATCTGGTATCTTTGATCCTACGCCGGATAAGTGCTGTCGATGTACGAATACTTTCATTAAAACTATCCCGCGGGCCACGCATTCCACCCTCGGTAGAACTTTCTTCCACCCCACGTACCGGCAGTTTCTTTGAAGACACAACAAATGCCTGATCTGCATCTGATACAAATACCGCTGTGTCTCCTTTCAATATGGAAAACATCACATTTTTGAAGTCATTCTCTGCTTTTATGTCCGCAGATTGTGTCTCAAACGAATCCATTGCCTCCCAAAGGGAACTTCCATGCTCATGCCGCCATTCCCAGGTCACAGGCTTAATGATCGTATCCTCAATCAGACCATTGTCACATAACCCATCAATGTACACCACATAGATTGCTCCTACCGATGTGGATGTCTCATCTGCTGATCCGACGGAATCTTCCGCATACACTTCCATTCCGGTTCTTCTTACCGTAAATCGACGTTCCACAACGTCTCCCCAATCAGCAAACAACGCCTTTACCCGTCTGATATTTGCGTCTATGTCTCTGTCAATCCGGCTGTCTGCACTATAAATGCCACCTTCTGCATCTCTGTCTTTCCCCAAATTGTTCACCTCCCGTTGCTTCTATGTATATTTATATTTTTCACAACGCTGACTACCTTTTCCCCAACCTTATTCCTCCATGATCTAACTTTTACTTGTTTTATCTTCTTACTATTTCCAGTATTGCCAGCAACTCTCTGAACTATACATAAAACGTTATATTGAACCATGATATAATGAGCGCAAAATCACTTGCTTGCAAGGGGGCTGATTTTGCGGAATGCATTGAGTGATGAAATCACGATATAATGATGAAAAATCGCTTGCTTGCAAGGGGCGATTTTTCGAATGCATTGAGTGAGCACGATATAACGATCATTACGATGGGATGTGCTTGCACAAATCCCCAAAAACTCCTATAGTAATTACATAAAAATCTTTGGATACGCACAGAAAGGAATGAAAAAAATGACAACCCCAGACACCAGATTAGAAAACAGAAAATTGCGGCTCGCCATCCTCGGTGCAGGTGGTATCGCCCGCAAGATGGCAGAAACCGTCAACCAGATGGACGAAGTGGAACTCTATGCTGTAGCAAGCAGAACAGAAGAAAAAGCCAGACAATTTGCAGATACTTATCATGCATCCAAATGGTATGGCTCTTATGAAGAAATGGTTGCTGACGACGGAATTGATCTTGTCTACGTTGCAACTCCACATTCCCATCATAAAGAGCATACGATACTATGCCTGAATCACAACCGGGCTGTTCTGTGCGAGAAAGCATTTGCCGTAAATACAAAAGAAGCCGAAGATATGATCCGGCTCGCAAAAGAAAAGAATATATTACTGGCGGAAGCGATGTGGGTTCGCTATATGCCAATGTCATTTACCTTAAAAGAAATTATAGATTCCGGCGTTATCGGAAAAATAACAGGACTGACCGCAAATCTTGGTTATTCCCTGATGCAAGTAGAACGTCTGATCCGTCCGGAACTTGCCGGTGGTGCCCTCTTAGATCTTGCACCATATACCTTAAACTTTGCGACCTGGGTACTCGGCGACAACGTATCTGAAATCCACACAACGATGACTCCACACGAATCAGGCGTAGACAAAACAGAATTTATCAACCTGTCATACCCGGACGGTACGATCGCTGGCTTGTTCACAACTATGGAATCAGCAACCGACCGACGCGGCGTGATCTACGGAACAAAAGGCTACATCGAGGTTGACAACATCAATAATTATGAAGCATTTCGTATATATGAAAATGACCGCCGACTGGTTCAGACAATCAACTGTCCTGCCCAGATCAGCGGCTATGAATACGAAGTGCTCGCCTGTAAGCGAGCGCTTGAAAAAGGTCTGATCGAATGTCCGGAAATGCCGCATGAACACACTTTATATATCATGCGGCTATTTGACGAGATACGAAAAAACTGGTAATAGCAGACAAAAAATCCCGCTATAACAGACGATATGTCCCTCTTTCACTGATCATCCAATAAAAAAGGGACGTATATCATCTGTTACAGCAGGATCTCTCTATGTAAATATTTACCTCAACACCATATTACCTGACAGCAGTTGAACCAATGGATAATATTTTGCAGCAGTAAATCCTGACAGATATAATAACAACGGCAGAAGTGCAACGGCTGCCGCACAGAATATCGCACCATTTGTGCTCTTGATCAGCTTTCCGACCAGAACATAGAGTACAGTCAGTACCAGAATCGTGATCAACCGAATTCCATATACCAGCAGGAAATATCCGGTAATACTGGTTGATATGCCAACATGTTCCAGATACGGAAGAGACTGTGCCAGATATTTCCCTCCCACCAGTCCGATCTCGCTTTTCACCCACATAAGTTCTGGCAGATAAACGATCATGTATGTAACAAGAATAATAAACAGCATCCGAAATACTTTGATCACATGAAGTTTCCTGTAATTTTCTGTAATATCAATAATGCCATTGATCTTATATCTGTAATCCTCCAAATACAGAAATGCAGTTGTAAGCATCAGCACAACGATTATCTTCGCTGCATTCATCACATCATCCTTATAGTCTTTGCTTCCGGCAAGGATATTCCATCCTCTGGCATAGACAAATCCTATCCGTTCCAGTACAGCAGGATCGGCTTCCGAAACCTGTGACGTGATTCCACATTGCTGCTTAATATAATCCACATATTCCAGACAGCGAAAGAAACTCTCCTCATTTGCACGCTGCTTATTCAGTTCATCCCATTTATCATTATACTCTTTTTCAGTTATCTTTCCTGCAGCGTAGTCCTGGTCAACCCGATCTTCTTCTTCGTGAAGTTTTTCGTACCGTTCTTCCTCCGAGGCTATATAATCCAGCTTTCCCTGTGTAACCACACCTTCAATCTGACTGATGTAATATTGGTATGCATATTCATTTGCGCTCCACCGTACAGATTTGTTCTGGTAAATGTACACCTGAAATCCAACCAACAGAAGAATAACAAATATCATCTTATATCCCAGCCATAACTTATAGCCTTCCAGACTCCATATAGAAGGAAGCGTCTTGCGGGCTTTTGCAGCTTTTCTTTTTATTCGTATACGTGTCTCCTGATAATCACTGCTTCCTTCCAGATATAGTACAGACGATATAATAAGAAGCCCTGCTATCAGCACAGCACAAACTACACAATCCAGATAAATGGCCGGTCTTGCATGAGACATCAGATTATAATTCTCATACTGGAAAAATTTTGTTGTATCAAGCATCGAAAAGATAGAAAATCGATACACAAATGTAAGATTAAGCCTCTCTCCCAGTACAGAAAACAACAGTTCCACAAACATCGCAGCTGCCGTCCATACACACAGCATAATCTCATTCGAAGAAATAACTGCAAATGTGAATAATGCCGCAAGAATCACAGAAAAGATCAGAATTTTCACCACACAGACAAGAACAGCAAATGTACCAATTCTGCATGAAAAACCATATCCGATATAGTCCATCAGGCTCTGTACCGGCGCTGACAGATCTACAGCTCCAAACTTCCATTCGGCGATCAAAATATTACTTAAGGATACTCCTGCTACAAATAATGCCATATAGACAAATGCTGCCGCATACTTAGACAACAATAAACGACTGTCTCCATTCCACGTTGTCTTATACAGATTTGCCAGACCATTCTTCTTATCCCGCAGCACCAGTTCCAGCACCAGAACAACCAGCAGGAAAAATATCAGAACATAACTTCCGGTAAAATTCAATGCCTTACAGATTCCATATCCGCCAACAAAGGATACTTCTGTTTCCTCAAGTCTTTCAAAATCCCTCTTTGTCCGTTCCAGATTACTGATCGAGAACTTTGTCTGAAATATGGAAATCGACTGATTCATCTCTGCATCGTCTATAACCTTCTGCAGATATTCGTCATACGTTGTGCTTGCCATATATTCATCAAACAACTGTTTATATGTCTCTGATTCCGGATCTTCCATATACATATCCATAATGGAATCCGGATCTGTCCGAAGCCTTGCATACTGTGTACTATCCACCTCATCAGTAGCAAAGGCTACGATCAACAGGCCCACATTCATAACTAAAAACAATAAAAAGCATAATATTAATTTCCGGTTATATAAAATAGCCCGTATTTCATTTATAAAAAATCGAAAAAATCCGCCTCTTCGTCCGGAATGACTGATGGAAGCAGCTTTTTCCATTTGTTTTGATCTACTCATATCGTCCTCCATTTCCACAGGCAGCCACTTTCTCTATCTGGAAATGACCAACCTGCAAAAAGCTACTCTCCAAATATACTTAAATATACATCTTCCAGATCCGGATTCTCTTTATCCGTGATTCTTCCGGTCAGGATCTCCGGTGCTGCCATCTCGATCAACACACCTTTTTTCAGCAGCATGATCTGACTTGCTATATCCTCAATATCCTGAACAACATGAGTAGCGATCAAAATGATCTTCCCTGCAGAATTATCATGGATCAGATTCCGTACATGGATCCTCTCCTTCGGATCCAGTCCTGCTGTTGGCTCATCAAAAATAATGATCTTTGAATCCCCAAGAAATGCCTGCGCGATCAGCAGTCTCTGCTTCATACCGCCGGAATATGTTCCGACCTTTCGATCCAATACATCAAGAAGATTTACCTTTGATGCGTATTTCTCGATCTCATCATTCAGTACTTTTTTCTCTACTCCTTTCAACAATCCCATATATGCAAGAAACATCCGTCCGGTATAAAACGGATAGATTGCCTGCTGCTGTGGCATATAACCGATCAGCCGTTGATATTCCCGTTTCAGGGTATGAATATCTGTTCCATCCAGATAAATTTCTCCTGCTGTCGGTTTGATATTTCTTGTAATCAACTTCATCAAGGTACTTTTTCCTGCACCATTTGGCCCCAACAATCCATAAATCCCCTCTGAGAATGTCATGGAAAAATCATCAAGCGCCGTTGTATTCTTATATTCTTTCGAGATATGCTCCAGTTTTAACTCCATATCCTCATCCCCTTTATCACTCTTCCGGCCATTTCACCCAGTCAAATGCTTCCACAGCATTCTGATCTGCTTTCTCCAGTTTTGTAAAATATGCATCCCGGAATTCTGCCCATCCTGTCACCGTCTGTTCACTCTGATCCGATGTGATTACATCTCCTGGCTTCATACCAGTATAATCATGTCCATCTATATATATCTTGTCACTTGATTCATCCAAGCCATAAATATCGGATATATAAGTTCCTTCTTCTGTAAAACAGGTATTTGCCAGATAAACAGTTCCTGTATCACATTGATAAAAAAACTTATTGTAATCTGTATTAATTGCATACAAGTATCGATCCATACAATAAATATCTCCATCTACAATCCGAAAAATTTCTTTCTGATTCTGCAAGTCTGCATCACACGAATATATCACAGTCCATTCTACACCATTATCCAATTCCTTCGTTTCTATATAAATGCCACTTGCAGTACTGATTATATTAAAGGATTTCCCATATTCTGTATTTAAATTATCTGCAACAATTTCATCTTTATGGGTTTCTATATTATATGTAAGCAGTATAGTGTGCCTGTTTCTCTGGCTATCTTTATAACCATATGTCAGATAAATTTTTTCTTTGTTTTTATTATTTAATATATGAAGTGTTGAATTGTCATGTTCTGCATCTCCTTCATAACTTAACAATACTCGTAACCGCCTCCATCTCAGATCATATGAATACAACGTGCAATCAAGCTGATATTGATTCAATTTAAATCCATCATGATATTTCCATGTAGTAAAATATAATATTCCATCTATCATTTCCATATCAAAAACAGCGCCTTCATCTGCCGAATACAGAATACTCACTTTGCTTCCATCCTTTTCTACTTCACGAATCTGTACAGCCCCTTTATATATGGCATCATCCTCATCATTAATTGTTACCTCAGAATCAAATTCACTTATATATAGTTTATCTTCATAATAAAGCATACTAGATCCCAGTCCAAATATATACGCATTACAGTTTTCTGTATTATGCTTGCAATTAGCTTTATTGCAAACTACTACCGATTTTCCCGTCTTTGAATCCAAAAAATAAAGAACATTTCTTTTTATATAATACATACCATCATCCGCAAAAGCTCTTAATGAAGAATATTCCACTTCATCTGGATATTTTTTTATTTTTCGTATGACAACATATCCTAATCCCATAATCAAACCAACGCATAAAATAATACAAATAATGCGCACCGTTTTATTCATCTAATAACCCCGCTTTCATCCTAGGTAGTGTCAAATTTACTACC
>DJPV01000023.1 GCA_002437435.1 Lachnospiraceae bacterium UBA6403
ATTGGCAATTTGCTACTAAAAAAATGAAAGATACACCATTATTATGACGCAAAACCTGTCTGTAGTTCTTTGAAGCAAAATGGAAAATACATTACATATTATTTCGCAAGTCGTTTGCACTCTATTTCAACGCAACGGTACTAAGCTCCTCGCCTATGGCGACTCACTAAGAACCGGCGTCGAAAAAGGCTTGCTACATAACAGTAATGCTATTTTCCATTTTTGCTTTATATATCAATACATAAACAGGTTTTGCTTCATCTTAATAATGTATCTTTTATCTTTCATTTTTGTTCCAAAAACTTACAGACAGGTCGACTATTTATGCACGCTTCTTTGCTGCTTTTTCTTCTGCGAGTACTTTCTGGAATTCCTGCATATCCGTTGCGATCTCTTTGCTTAACAGAAGCAGGCAGATCAGGTTTGGAATCGCCATCAGTGCATTTGCGATATCAGAGAAGTTCCATGCCAGATCCAGCGAAGTCGTCGCACCGATATATACCACAAGTGAGAATACGATACGGTAAATCATGTTGTATTTGTGGGAATGGAACAGGTATTCAAAGGCTTTCTCTCCATGATACTCCCAGCCAAGGATCGTCGAAAATGCAAATAATGCAATACCGATCGTTACCAGCCATGCTCCTGCCTTACCCAGAACTGTCTCAAATGCTTTGATCGTCAGCGCCGATCCTGTATAGGCTTCTTCATAATAATATGTACCATCTTCATCAAAAATATAAGCATTGCAGCCAGAGGTCCATGCCCCTGTGATCGCACCATTCTCATAAGTTGCCTCCAGACTATCCGGCTGATGCTGAAGCTTTGCAAATGCTTCAGTATCGGAAGCGTCTGCATATGGTATCAGAACGATGTCCTCTGCTCCACCGGATAACGTCAGTGTTCCATCCTCGTATGTAACGGTATATTCTGTCGTCACCATCTTACCCTTTTCTTCATGTGTCAGAGCCAGTGTATCTTCTGCTTCAGAGGTGATCGCATATGATCCTTCCGTGGTTGTCGATGTCTTACCGATCACACCGGAGCTTGCGATTACCAGACCAGTGATCGTACATACAACGATCGTATCCCAGAAGGTTCCTGTCATGTTGATATATCCCTGACGAACCTGGTTATCTGTTGTAGCTGCTGCGGCTGTGATCGCTGCTGATCCCATACCTGCTTCATTTGAGAAACAACCACGGGCAACACCGAACCGCATTGCATTTGTCATGGATGCAACCACTGTACCAAGCACACCACCGGATACGGATTTTATGGAAAATGCCATCGTAAAGATCTCGCGCAGGCCTTCCGGCACATTTGATATATTTCCTATAATAACGATAAGTCCTGCAAGGACATAAAAGATCGCCATAAACGGAACAACGATCGAAGAAATCTTTGATATGGATTTGATACCACCGATAATGATCATTAATGCAAGGATCGTAAGGATCACGCCAATGATGATTGGATTAATATGAAAGGTCTCATTCATAGATGACGCGATCGAGTTCGCCTGTGTCATGTTTCCGATACCAAAGGATGCAACAACTGCAAAGAATGCAAACAGCCAGCCGAGTATACTTCCGAATCTCTTGTGCTTTAATGCTTTCTTCATTGTATACATCGGGCCGCCGGATATCTCTCCTTTAGCATTTATCTCACGATATTTGATCGCCAGCATACATTCCGAAAATTTCGATGTGATTCCGAACAACGCCGAAATCCACATCCAGACCAGCGCACCCGGGCCGCCGGATACCATCGCTGTGGCAACACCTACGATATTTCCGGTTCCGATCGTTGCGGCAAGTGCTGTCGTCAGCGCCGAGAATGGGGATACATCACCGGTTCCTCTGTTCTTTGTTCTTGCCTCTTTACTAAGTGTGCTTTTGATCGCATATCCGAGATTCCGCCACGGCAGGAATCGAGTCCGTATCGTCAGGAAGATACCGGTTCCTACAAGAAGAACCAGCATCACCGGTCCCCACACAAAAGAATCAACTGCGCTTACAATCTGATTGAGTTTTTCCATATACATCGCCCTCCTTATTCATTAACGAGAAAAAAGGTGCATGGAAGCTGCTGTCTTCAGTACTTCCTTGCACCTTTTAATATGTTATCTATAATACAGACGCTTTCCGAAAAAAGCAAGTATTATTTACTTTTTCCGTTTTCGGTCATCGTCCTGTATTATTTATGCGCTCTTCTTTACACCAAGTGTTACCTTCTCGCCATTAATGTTCCATTCCTTGGAATAGCCATCCATACTTCCGGTTACCAGTGCATCTGCCATAACATCCGACTTGATACTGTCAGCATTTGCATTCATAAGTCCGGTTGCCTTGTCGCTTCCCTCTGCATAGACAGTAATCTTGTCCATTACTTCAAAGCCGGCTTCCTTTCTCATGGTCTGGATCTTTGATACGACCTCTCTGACAAATCCTTCCTCTAAGAGTTCCTCTGTCAGCTTTGTATCGATAACAACTGTTACTCCGCCATCAGCCTCTGTAACATAACCTTCGGTCTGTGCGATATCGATCAGAAGATCTTCCTCTGCCAGAGATACCTCTGTGCCATTTACATCAAATGTCAAAGCACCCTTTTCTTTCAGTTCAGCCATAGCTGCATTTCCGTCAACGGATGACAGATATGCCTTGATTCCGCCTAACTGCTTGCCATACTTTGGTCCTACAGTACGAAGCTGTGGCTTGAAGGTGTAAGAACTGAAGCTTGCGACATCCTCCGTAAATACTACATTTTTGATATTCAGCTCATCTTTGATGATCGCTGTCTCATCCTCTGTCAGTTCTTTTGCAGCCTTTACATACATGGTTCCGATCGGCTGTCTGTTCTTGATATTTGCAGTATTTCTGGCTGCACGTCCAAGAACAACGATCTTTAAAATCTCATCCATAGCTGCTTCAAGATCTGTATCGATCATTTTCTCTTCTACCTTAGGGAACTCGCACAGGTGAACAGATAACGGAGCATCCTTATCAATGCTTCTTACCAGATTCTGATAGATATCTTCTGCCATAAATGGGATCATAGGAGCTGCCGTCATGGAGATCGTAACAAGAGCTGTATACAGTGTCATGTATGCATTTACCTTATCCTGCTCCATACCCTTTGCCCAGTATCTCTCACGACCACGACGAACATACCAGTTGGAAAGATCATCTACAAACTCCTCTAATGCTCTGGTAGTCTCAGGGATCTTGTAAGCTGCAAGGTTTGTATCAACAGCCTTTACGGTTGAATTCAGCTTTGATAATAACCATTTATCCATCAGCGACAGCTTTTCGTAATCCAGTTCATGCTCAAGTGGATTGAAGTTGTCAATATTTGCATATAATACATAGAATGCGTAAGTGTTCCATAAAGTTCCGAGGAACTTCCTCTGGCACTCGATAACCGCATCCTCATGAAAACGGTTTGGAAGCCATGGAGCGGAATTACTGTAGAAATACCACCGAATCGCATCTGCACCATATTTGTTCAGTGCTTCCATCGGATCTACTGCATTTCCCTTGGACTTACTCATCTTCTGTCCATCCTTATCCTGTACATGTCCGAGAACAATTACGTTCTTGAATGGAGCCTTGTCAAATAACAGGGTTGAGATCGCCATCAGAGAATAGAACCATCCTCTTGTCTGGTCAACTGCCTCACTGATGAAATCAGCAGGGAAATGCTTCTCAAAGATATCTGCATTCTCAAACGGATAATGCCACTGTGCAAATGGCATGGATCCTGAATCGAACCAGCAGTCGATAACTTCAGATACTCTGTGCATCTGCTTGCCACATTCCGGACATTTGATCGTTACAGCATCAATGAACGGGCGGTGCAGTTCGATATCATCAGGACAGTTATCGCTCATGCTCTTTAATTCTTCGATCGAACCGATCGCATGACGACATCCACATTCACATTCCCAGATATTTAACGGAGTTCCCCAGTAACGGTTACGGGAAAGTCCCCAATCCTGTACATTCTTTAACCAGTCACCGAAACGTCCCTTTCCGATGCTCTCAGGAATCCAGTTTACAGTATCGTTATTCTTAACCAGCTTATCTCTGACTGCTGTCATCTTGATAAACCAGGTATCTCTTGCGTAATAGATCAGTGGAGTATCACATCTCCAGCAGTGTGGATATTCATGCTCGAACTTTGGTGCATCGAACAGAAGTCCTGCCTTGTCAAGGTCAACTAATACCTTTGGATCTGCATCTTTTACAAAAATTCCTGCATAAGGGGTTTCCTCTGTCAGATCACCCTTACCATCTACGAACTGTACAAATGGAAGATCGTATTTTCTTCCTACATTTGCATCGTCCTCACCAAATGCAGGTGCAATATGAACGATACCTGTACCATCTGTCATGGTTACATATGAATCGCATGTGATGTAGTGACCTTTCTTATGCTGTTTCTCACATACAGGCTTTACGCACTCGTATAACGGTTCATACTCTTTGTATTCCAAATCTTTTCCTTTGTATGTCTCCAGAACTTCATATGCAGGTACAGCAGGTGTATCATCTGTTGCCTCCTTTGCAAGGGAACCGAGCACCTTGTCTGCAAGTGCCTCAGCCAGATAATAGGTATATCCGTCTGCTGCCTTTACTTTGACATATGTCTCATCTGGATTTACACAGAGAGCTACGTTTGATGGAAGTGTCCAAGGTGTGGTCGTCCATGCAAGGAAATATGCATCTTCGCCGACAACCTTGAATCTTACAACTGCGGAACGCTCCTTTACAGTCTTATAACCCTGTGCTACTTCGTGGCTTGACAGTGGAGTTCCACAACGTGGACAATATGGCACAATCTTGAAGCCTTTGTATAAAAGACCCTGATCCCAGATCTTCTTCAGCGCCCACCACTCGGACTCGATGAAATCATTGTGGTATGTTACGTATGGATTATCCATATCTGCCCAGAATCCTACCTTGCCGGAGAATTCTTCCCACATACCTTTGTATTTCCATACGGATTCTTTACATTTCTGGATAAATGGCTCCAGACCGTATTCCTCGATCTGCTCCTTGCCATCGATTCCTAAAAGCTTTTCAACTTCCAGCTCCACAGGAAGGCCGTGTGTATCCCAGCCTGCCTTTCTTATTACATTATGACCCTTCATTGTCTGATATCTTGGAATCATATCCTTGATAACTCGTGTAAGCACATGTCCGATATGTGGCTTACCGTTTGCTGTTGGAGGTCCATCATAAAATGTGTAAGTCGGAAGATCCTTTGTTTCTTCCACACTCTTCTCAAATACATGATTTTCTTTCCAGAAATCCAGAACCTTCTGTTCTCTGTCTACGAAATTCAATTTGGTCGATACTTTTTCGTACATGTTGTTCTTCCTTTCTATTTATTCAATGTATGCAAAATATTATTTTTTTAAAGAACAAAGAGTCACGCACCCGGGCGGAATTGCAAACCAATTAATTTCGTCTCCGCGAGGTACGCACCTTTATCGGAATTTTTTACTTTATAGGGCAAATTGTACTACAAAGTAAAAAAAGCCTCCGCCGCAAAAAGGACGAAGGCCTAAAGTTCTCGTTATACCACCTATTACTTGCATACTAGCATATGTGCTTCCCGTAACGAGGGAATGACGTCAGAGCCTACTGGCTGTCGTTTTCGGTCTGAAGCTTAAGAGTGATCTTCCATCATCTTCTACTCGCACCGGTCTTGCACCATCTCCGGCTCGCTCTGCCTTTCAAACATGATCTACTGTCTCTGTCATCGCTTTTCTTCTTATTTTTATCAACCTTGAGTATAGCAACCATGAGCATTCTTGTCAAATTATTTTTTTATAAAATACCTCTTGACATATTATACTATGTGTCATATAGTATAGTGCATAAGGAGGTATACATATGGATATTCAATTAAAACGCGGTATGCTGGATGTCTGTGTACTGGCTGCGATCAAGGATGAAGATTCTTATGGATATCAGATCATCAAGGATATGAAACCCTTTGTAACGATATCTGAATCTACTTTGTATCCGATCCTGCGAAGACTGGAAGCAGGCGCATTCCTCACCGTTCGCTCCGTAGAACACAACGGACGACTTCGGAAATACTATCACATTACCGATGCTGGCAAGGCACGAATTGAGGAATTCAAAGAAGAATGGAAAGAACTTGAATCTATATATCGTTTTATTATCAGAGAGGAGAATGACAATGACTAAACAGGAATATTTGTCGGCGATCCGGGGTAAGATCCGGAAAATGCCAGCAGACGATATTAATAAATTTATGGATTATTATAATGAAATGATCGATGACCGTATGGAGGATGGTCTGTCGGAGGAAGATGCAGTTGCCGATATGGATGCCCCGGACGATGTCGTTGATCAGATTCTGACAGATATGCCACTGACGAAACTTGTAAAAGAAAAGATCAAGCCATCCCACCGATTAAAAGCATGGGAGATCATTTTGCTGATTCTTGGTTCTCCTATATGGGCTCCGCTGTTACTGACTGCGATCGTTCTGGTCATTGCCATGGCGGTTATCGTTCTGGCTCTTCTCCTGTCCTTCTATGCGATCGTGCTATCGATGGCAGTTGCAGGTATCGGTGGACTGCTGGGCGTTGTTCCATTTTTTGTTACACAGAATGTTCCGGCTGCCCTATTCATGCTTGGAGCTGCCTTTGCCGGAATCGGACTTGCGATCCTGTTCATTGTAGCTGTAAAACCTGTTACGATCGGCATTTTCAAACTGTACAAGGCGTCCATCAATGGAATTAAGAGAATGTTTGTAAAGGAGAGATAATTATGAGTAAATCCAAAAAAGCAGTTATTGTTGCTTCTATATTTATAGTGGTCGGCGTCATTATCGCATTCTTAAGTTTTGCAATTAATGGATTTCATTTTCCAAATGGTTCTGTCGACCTGCTCGGCATGAAAGCACTGCCGGACTATGTGAAGAAAACGGTTCAGATCACGGATGATTTCAACATTGTTGACATCATGGGCGAAGCATCCACTGATGTCATGATCAAAAACTCCGACAACGGAATCAATTACATCGAATGCTATGATACAGATGATCTGACTAACCATGCAGAAGTTGTTGACGGCGTGCTTACCTTCCGCTGTGAAGACAAACGTACTCACCATCCGACAATCTCACTCGGATTTGGTCAGGATACTACTACCGTTGTTTATCTGGCAGATAAAGAATACGACTCTATTCAGGTAACCACAGCAAGCGGTGATATCGACTATCTGTATTCTCACAAGTCTGATAGCAAGCCAACATTTAATGCCGCATATACCAGTCTTAAAACAAACAGTGGTGACATCCGTATCACAGACATCGAAGCTAATACACTCACAGGCAAGACTACATCGGGTGATATCTCTATCAGCAATAGTTCATTTGCAAATAAGCTGGAGCTTCATGCTTCAAGCGGCGATATCCAGTTAAACCGCATAACCACAGATCAGGCAGAATTCTATACTACAAGTGGCTATGTATCAGCCAGCGACATTACCGCTAATACCAGTCTTTCTTGTAATACTACAAGTGGCGATGTTGATATGTCCATCACGGCTGCTGAAGTGATCAGCATTTCTGCTACGAGCGGTGACATCGATCTGGATCTTGCTTCCGACCGAAGCTACAGCTTCTCAGCCGATACCCAGATGGGTGATGTCGATATTCCACATGGTGCCAATTATTCTGAATATGAATGTGGCGTCAGCACGACCAGCGGTGATATTAGCATCAGACAGGAGTAATATTTTCGAAAAAAAAGAATGCCAATGCAGGGCTCGTTCCTGGCTTTTGAAATAACGTGCTCCGGTTTCTGTTCGATACATATTGTCCTATTCGTAAATACTCCTGTGCTAACTCGCCTTTGGCTGAGCGGAGCACTTAGTGAAGACGAGCGTTAGCGCGAAGTCTGAGGTTAGTGCGTGCCATGTAAGTACACTTAGCGAAAACAAGCGTTAGCGTAGTTTGAGGTTAGTGTAGCTTACTCAGATTCGCCAATATGCATCTCACAACGAAATCCTCGCAATGTTATTTACAAAAGTCAGGAGCAATCCCCGCATCGGCATTCTTCTTTATGAAAGTATTGCTCCTGCTCTGTTAAAAGTACATCTTTCGGCGAAATCCTCACAATGTCATCTACAGAGATGGGGATGCGCACTTTTTTACAGGGCAACTTTCTATTAAATCAATATATCGTGAGCATAGCTCACTCAATGCATTCGAAAAATCAACTCTTGCAAGCAAGTGATTTTTCATCATTATATCATGTCACTTACCAGTTCCATGTCTTTTTCGCATTATGCTGGTATGTGCAAGCACATTCCAGCGCAATGCTCATTATATCATCTTAACCTTATATTTATGTCTTATTGGTTTCATTGTCCAATCATCAAATCTGACCAAACCGTCATTCTGTAATCTACCTAGTACGATACCGGGATCTCTATTAATTACTTCTGCAAAACCAATAATATCATTTAATCCAAATTTCCCACTCGCTGCAAAATCATTATACTCGTCTCTTGGTATCAAGTTATCCTCTGCAAATAAATCAGCTGCCAGCTCTTGCTCCCCTGATTCCTTTTCAAACGATATTCCATAATCACCATTGATAATATATCTTTCTTTCCCTTACCAATTCTTCTTGCGATTTAAACTCTGCTATCAATGCATCATAAGCATTCTGAAGATTTAACCAATAATTCACTCTGGACCCAAGCATTCTGGAAAGTTTCATTGCAATATCAATAGACAAGCTCTGTTCACCACGAATCAAGAGACTTAAATTCTTAGGTGAAGTGTCCAACCTCTTTGCAAAATCTTCCTGAGTTAATCCACTTTCTTCTACAATTTCCCTAATATAATATCCTGGGTGAAATGCAACCGCATCATTATATTCAATGTAATTACTCATAATGTTTGCTCATCTCTATCAACAATCCTCACATTTGAGGATATCTCATCAATATTGCACGGAACATACGGTTCCTTATTTTCATCTAACGGTTCTAATATTATACGCCACTGATCTGTCCTTGATTTCACATCAATAGCAAAATACCCTTTATAGTTTTTCCATCCTTATTTTTAAGACCATGAAAGTGAAAGGATGGTTGAACTATAATATCTTTAATAGTATCTGCCTGCTTCAGAGCATTTATCCTGGATAAAAGGCATCAACGTCTTGGCTCCCGGCACTTCTCCAACTACTTTCCCCGGAATCATCATATCCATATAATCATTTTCTTTTACCTGTTTCTTCTTCATGCCATTTCCTGTAAAAAGGAGGATGATACCGGATGCAAATGCAACCAGCCGCTGTACAAGCATCCATCCGGTCGTTCCTGTCATATCCGGTATCACATTTCTCTCCATCAGCTCCTGTGCCATGAAAAATGTTCCAAACAAAATAAGCCCGGCTCCAAATCCTATTATGATATAAATATATTTTTCCACCTCATCCATAGCTGACAGCTTTGGATGGTTTTCCTTTAACAACTGATCAACCGTTGATCCCGAAGCAATACTGTCCAATAACTGCTTTAATTTCCTGCGTCGTTTTTTCAACTGGATAAATTTGCATATCCCCATGATCCACATGCCAATTCCCACAAGAATAATGAACATGATTTTTAACATTTGCATCATTGCAGATCTCCCCTCGTCGTCCTGTCCGGCAGGACATAATATTCTTTATTTTAATACTTTTATAATCTCCTGTTCATGATTTTTTGTGAAGTCACTCAATTGATAAGAGCGTATACGCTCTTTTACCACGATGGGTTCAACAAATCCATTTTTTACTAAAGTAGCTAAACGATTAATAATCGTCCTACTGGTAACTCCTGTTTTTTTACTTAATTCAATAGGTGTAAATTCCCATTTATATTCTTTGATCACTAAAAGCAAAAGTTCTTTTTCTCTCGCCTTCAAATAAGATAAACTGCCCTCAATATCTTTTTCCTGTGATGCCTCAGATAATTCACAGATCTTTCCGGAATATAACAGAACCATGCGCAAAAAATAATTAATCCAAATCTCAGGATGTGGCGGATTGTCCCGTCCAGAATAATACAACGCAGGCAATCCCATTTGCATAGATTTATAATATTCATCTATATCGTACGCAAAATATTCCTCCAATGAACCAATTCCATTAAAACCATATCCATTCAAATCCATAATATATCCAGACAACAATCTGGCTGTTCTTCCATTTCCATCTTCAAAAGGATGTATGGTAACCAATTGGTAATGTACAATTGCTGCAACAACCAATGGATGGTCATCTGTAGTATTAACATATTCAACTAATTCATCTAATAATTCCGGAATGTCACAATATTCAGGTGGGATATAATCTGGTCGTCCTGTTTGAGAATCATATACTGCAAATAAAACCCCCGGCGGCATTGGTCCACGTAAACCGATTTTTTCCTTTGATGCACCTTTTTCAACTAATTTCTGTACATCCAAAATTAACTGCTTGGAAAATTTTTCTTTTTTCTTTATTTTTTCCTCTAAGAAATTTAATGCCAGAAAATAATTGCGAACTTCCTGCTCGGGTTTCATAAAGTGCTTTCTTTCATTATTATCAATAACTTCATCAACCTGTTTTTCAGAAAGCGGATTCCCCTCAATCTTATTCGATGCATAGGAGCTTTTTTTCTTAGAATTTTTGCGAAGTTTATTTGCTATACTCTTTGATAATTTTACAGATGAAACCTGAAATCTGTTTTTTTCAATTTCAGTAATATATTTTAATATTTCATTTGACAGTGTTGCTTTAATCATCTAAATTGCCCCTTTTTCAACTATACAATTATTTTTATAATTTGTTTTCAATTATTAGTTTACCATAAATACTATATTTTCTCCATTATATCTTCACTATTTTTTCACTAATTTTCACTATTTTTTCCTTATTTTTCATTATGCACTTTCATTAGACGATTCTGTATAATTGTTGCATTGTACCAGCACATATATAAGCTTATAAACTGCACATTTTTTAATTTTCAAAAAAATAAAAAAGTTTCAACTTGGAGTCGGCTGCAAGAATTGACTTTCTCTCGGCAAAACAGTATGCTGGTTATAGGAAATTTCGATTGATTCAGGAGGTGCTGTTCCATGGCAGAAGTCATTGCAAAAGCAACAGATGTAGAAGTGATATATGGTGATAAGCCTGCACTTGATAAGATAAATATGTCCGTGAAAAAGGGTGACATCTATGCCTTAATCGGTAAAAACGGCGCAGGAAAAACGACACTTCTCCGCCTGTTCACCGGACAAAATGCCCCTGATTATGGCAGCATCGAACTTTTTGGCAAGAAGGGAACACATGGACTAAATGAAGCCCGGAAAAGAACCGGTGCTATCATCGAAACTCCGGCATTTTATCCATTTTTCTCTGCGGAACGCAATCTGGAATATTACCGTATCCAGCGTGGGATCAAAGATCCATCTGTTGTCGAAACGGTTCTGAAGGAAACTGGACTCTATGAAGCTAAGGATAAAAAGTTTAAGAATTTCTCTCTTGGAATGAAGCAGCGTCTGGGAATCGCCCTGTCGCTCATGCACGATCCGGAATTTCTGATCTTAGATGAGCCGATCAATGGTCTGGACCCTGCCGGTATCGTCGAGATGCGAAAGCTGATGCTGCGGCTGAACAAAGAGAACGGACTCACGATCATCATTTCCTCGCATATTCTATCCGAACTTGCAAATATGGCAACCTGCTACGGTTTCATCGATCACGGCCAGATCTTACAGGAAATGTCTGCTGATGAATTAGAAGCAAAAGAAAAAAGCTATGTAAAGGTGCGTACCAGTGATGGTGAAAAAGCTGCTGAATGTCTTTCACAGGAACTTAAACTCGACGCATCCTACAATGCAGATGATGTTACCATTTATATTTATTTTGAAAACAACATGGTTTACCCGACTGAGAAGATCAGCCGTTTCTTATTTGAAAAGGGATACGATCTGTACTCACTGGAGATTGTGAAAACTACACTGGAAGATTTCTTTATTGAATTGTTAGGAGGGACAACGATTGAATAATTTCCTCAAAAGCGAATGTTACAAAGTAAGCCATCGGGCTTATCCATATACCCTGCTCATTATCGGAGTAGTCATTGCTATTTTGATCAACGTATCTGTCTGGTATGCCATCCATGTCATCCATATCCCATTTACGATTGAAGGTGCAGATATTATGAATGCCGGTCTGTACATGATGGCAACGATTGTCTGGTACTGTATTATTTTCACCACCGATATCGGTTTCTCCGGTGAATGGCGGAATAATACGATGAAGAATATCGTATCATTTGGGACTAGCCGAAACACAATTTTCTTTGGCAAATGTATCGTGAATACACTATTGCTGCTTATCGGAATCATTGTAGTATCTGCAGCCTATCTGCTGACGAATTACATCTGTTTCCGTCATGATGGAAGTCTGACCGCTTCAGCATATCAGAATTATTTTCTGCGTTTTGTGATCATGCTTCCTATGATCATCGCCGGACAGACAATGGCATCCTCTCTGTGCATGTTCTTCTCCACAGATCTTCTGTGGTGCGGAATCTATGCTGTAGTCGTTGCCCTGCTGCCAAATGGCATCATGCTTTTTTATGCCATTTTCCCGGAAGTAGATGCGCTCCGTATCATCTACAGCAATCTTCCTACCGTCTGCCTGACTGCTGT